>NZ_JBOGDD010001137.1:0-4595 GCF_050701675.1 Mycobacterium sp.
CGCCAGCACCGACCGTTGCCAGACCGTCCCCAGGGACGACACGTCGCCGCCCGCGTTGACGCGGGCAGCGATGGTACTGAAGACCTCGCCCACGAGGGCCGTCGGCTGCATGAGCAAAGTCTAGTGCGGCGCCCGCCGGGAGCAATTGCGTTTTCGATTATGGGGTGGAGATCGTGAGGGTCGCGTCGCGGTCCTACTCCGGCGCCGCCCCGCCTCGGACGCATCTCGAGGCGACGACGTCTGGGCCAACACCCCTGTTCATGATGGTTCGGAAACCCGTTTGTAAACGGGAGGATGCCTGGGCACTCTTGCCTTCAAGCTTGGGCGCCAAATGCGAATGTGACTGTAGCTCAATGGGTTACACCGCCAATTCTCCCTAGCGAGCCCGTGCAAGGGTCCATTGAGGAGCATCGAGCGGTTCCGCCTCGACCACGCGCCCGCTCACTCGGAGTCGGGTTCGAAGCCTTCTGCTGGTGCGCTGCGTCCGGCGAGTGTCGGGTAGCCGTGTTGGCCGAGGTCGGACCCCGATGAGGCCGCTGCGAGGAGCGTCAGAAGAACCCATTCTGCGGGGGCGGGGTGCCGTTGACCAATAGCGATCCGACTGCGGTCGCCTTGAGGAACGTCGGGTTGTGTGTCGAGATCGTTCGGATGTTGCGCCAGTGCCGATCGTGGCCGTAGCCCACCTGCGTGGCGGAAGCTCCCCCGACGTCGAGAAGACGTGCTGCGGTGGCGTAGGAGAACCGGTCCACGGCAACCTTGGCCTGAGCCGCCGCGATCTGAGCGCGGTGCGCCGCGTCGGCGTCGAACACACCGTGTGTCTCGCTGTCGGAGGCGTCTTGCAAGGCTTGCGCCGCGGTCAGCACGATTGCTCTTGCCGCGAAGGCATCCGATGCGATCTCCCCGACCACTTGAAGCACCTGCGGGTCTTCGGCGGGAGTCGGATGGTTTGCGTGGCTGAAGTTCCTCGCTCGTCGGCGGGTCAACGCCACCGCGTCGGACTGGACCGCCGCGAGCACTCCGGCGGTGAGCGCCTGCAAGTAGAGCTGATAGAAGCCACCAAAGTAGGTCGGCCGGGTCTCGGCGTCACCAGCCTCGATTCGTTGCGCCTCGACGGCCTGCACGTGCACGTCGTCGAATCGTGTCGGGCCCGTCCCGGTGAGGCGTTGACCGAAGCCGTCCCACTCGTCTTCGACCGTGACACCCGCGCGGCCGACCGGAACCGTGACGCGAAACGACGCCCCGTCGGGGTCGACTGCCTGCACGTTCACCCAGTCGGAGAACAGCGTTCCGGTGGAGTAGAACTTGACGCCGTTGAGCCGGAATCCTCCCCCGCCATCGGGAGCCAGGACGGTGTCCAGATGAGGCGCACCGACCTTGCGTCCGACCGGCAGGCTGTTCTGTTCGCTGACGGCGTTGCCGAAGATGATGCCCTCGGAGACCAAGTCCAGCCACCGCCGTCTGGCGACCGGATCAGGATTGTGCAACTGCTCTTCGACGAACCCGAAGTGCGCCCTGAGGATGTGCGCGACGTTCGAGTCGGCCGCGGCCAGATCGATGACGATGCCGAACAATTCGGGCAGGCTCGCGCCGGAACCACCGTCACCCGTCGGAAGTCTCAGACGCCCGATGCCTGCGTCCCGCAGCCAACGGACCTGATCGTGCGGCAGGATCCGGACCTGCTCGCGCTGCTGTGCGCCGTCGGCAATCTTCTCGAAAAGCTCAGTGAGCGTGTGCGATCCCGGCCTCGTCGGAGCGGACTCGCTGACGGTGCTGGTCACGAGAGGTGAGGGGAAGTAAGAGTGGCCACGACACTGCACGTTAAAACCCCTCGCTCGCGCAGCAGATGGTTTGCACCAACCTGATTCTTTCGGGTCGCCGGCCCCAACCGACCGACCGTCCGCTGCAGTTTTACGATGGCCATCGACCGATGGGAACGCTCACGCTGCACTTATCTGCGGAACCTGCTCAAGCGCAGTGTATTACCGGTGCGACGGACGAACTTCCGGTAGGGGCCGCTCTGAGTCGGGGCCAGATGCAGCGCGAGGGCCGCATCGCGCGATGACGGGTAACTTCACCGGCAATGAGCGCTCTCCCCGACCGGTACATCCACCTCAATGCCAACCTTCTGCCAGGGGCCATCACCGAGCCGGAGACCGGCAAGCATCCCTTCATCGACATCGACGACTATGTCGAGACCGCACGATTGGCGGAATCGGCGGGCTTCGATGCGGTCTTCCTGTCGGACGCATTGGCCGTGCAACCCGACCCGCGCAACGGATGGAACGTCGCGCTGGACCCGTTTACGATCCTGGGCGCCCTGTCGCGGGAGACGACGCACATCGGCCTGGTCGCCACGGCATCAACGACCTACAGCGCGCCGTACGCGCTTGCTCGCGCAGTCCTGTCCATCGACCACATCTCCAACGGCCGGGCTGGCTGGAACGTGATCACCACGATGGACCCGGCCGCATCGAGAAACTTCGGCGTCTCGGCTCATCCCGCCCGAGCAGAGCGTTACCGGCGCGCCACCGAATTCACCACCGTCGTACGCGCGCTGTGGGCGAGCTGGCCGGATGATCTCAGCGCTCACTGGGACATCGATCACCTCGCCCGCCGATCGATCGACCACCACGGAGAGTTCTTCGACGTCGCGGGTCCGATGCAGGTGCCCGCCTCACGGCAAGGACTTCCGGTGTTGTTCCAGGCAGGCGGTTCCGACGACGGAATCGAGGTCGCCGCCACCTTCGTCGACGCGGTGTTCAGCGTGGGCGTCGACGAGGCCGCCTCGCGGATCTATCGAACGAAACTCAACACTCGCTCCCAGCAGTTGCGGGGAACCGATGTCCTGGTGCTGCCCGGATTGGGGGTCGCCATCGGCAGCACCGACGCCGAGGTCGAACGCCTGCTCGCGGACGCCGAGGCAGCCGTCGCGATGCACGACGTCGAGCGCATCGCCGACCGTTACGGACTCACGCCCGAGCGTCTGACGCCATTTCTGGACCGGCCGATGCCCGAAGGCTTGTTGACACTCGACCCCACCGCACTCGGAACGTCTTGGCAGCAGTCGGTGGGTTTCGCCAAGGGCGGCATCGCGTTGGCAGCACGCGAGCGGAACACGTTGCGCCGCTTCATCGCCGTTGGCGGCGGGCTGCACCGACGCTTGTTCGGCACCCCCGAGTCGAATGCCGACGACCTCGTTGGATGGGTCGAGCGCGGC
The DNA here is from genome assembly GCF_050701675.1 of Mycobacterium sp. Classification (GTDB taxonomy): domain Bacteria; phylum Actinomycetota; class Actinomycetes; order Mycobacteriales; family Mycobacteriaceae; genus Mycobacterium. The sequence goes on from NZ_JBOGDD010001137.1 coordinate 3,218, forward strand.
GCCGCCGACGGATTCAATCTGCATGGCTTCGACCTGGCGCCGTTCGTCGCCGAGGTCGTACCCCTGCTTCGTGCCCGCGGCGTACTCAGAACCGAGTACACGGCTTCGACCCTGCGAGATCATCTGGCGCAACGGGTCCAATGAAATTACCCGTACTGCAACGCTTCTCGCGGTCCAGACCGCCAGCGGCGAGTGCTACGAAGGTGGCGGCGGGTCCAGCATCTCGACGCGGTCGCCCTGCCACCGATAGCGCACGCTGGTGACCGCCGCTGGCGCACACGCGTTGCATTCCCCCGGCGTCTTGTAGTCCAGCACCACGGTGTCGTCGGTGGTCCGCGCGGCGTTCAACGACGTGAAGCCGTACGCCTTGGACGTCGCCGTCCCCAGATAGGTGCCGCCGTGGAACATCAGTGCAGTCGTCGGCGAACTGCCCGTCGCTCCTTCCACCGTGACCAGCGCGGTGGACAGCGTCGCACAGGGGTCGAAGTTGCCCTCGAAGGTCCGGGAGTCGGCATTCCATGCCCAGTCGGTTCCCGGGTATGCCGGCAGTGATCTCACGGCGTCGACGACGGCTTCGGAGGCGAGATTCGTTCCGCATCGCGGTGCGGCCGTTGCTGGTCCGCATACCAGACCGGCCCCAACCGCCAGAAACACGCCCACCAGGGGTAGTGCTGCTAGAACCTTCACCCAACCCTCCCTCGATCGTGGCGCCCTCCGTCGTCCGAGCCGGTCCGTCGCAACGGATGAACGTTCTCGACGCCGTACCCGACGATCCACCCTGCGCCCCAGCTTGTCACCCGCGCCCCACCCACACCGCGCGGTCAACCGTTCGCACGGATCACCGATGCGCTGTATGACGGAGGTGGCCTACGGTTGAATCGACCGTGATTAGGCGTTAGGTTTTTCGGGGCTCCAGTCACATTCACTGGGTTTTGGGGCGGCGTCAGGCCCCCTACTTTGTCACTGAATCGGTGCGCTTCGGTGCGCCACGAACGAAACGAGGAGCAGTGGCCAACGGCACGCCAGACGAAGGCGAAGCACCAGTCATTGTCAGTGTCGCCGACGCGGCAATGCACATGTACACCGCGGCGATCGAGTCGCTGCCCGATCCGAGCGACGGGGAGTTTACTTCGCGCGCCGCCGTGGTGCTGAGCGGTCTACGCAAGCTGGAGGCCGCACTGTCGCAGGCAGCAAGTCGCAACCGGACCACGCCGGCCGTCATCGTCGCGCTCAGCGGAGTACGTGCCAGCTACGACGAATTGGCCGAGAGGGCTGCTGACGGACCAGGATCGACGCTCGGTCAGCGGCTCTACCTCACACGCAAGCGCGCCAAGCTGAGCGCGCAGGAGGCTGCCAATGGCGCCGGTCTGCGGCTAGA
>NZ_JBOGDD010001138.1:0-14918 GCF_050701675.1 Mycobacterium sp.
ACCGGGGGTCAGTTCCGTGTCGAGAGCATCGATCCGCAGCGCGACGAGATCCTGCTCGCGCGCAACGACCGGTACTGGGGCGAGCCCGCCAAACCGGACCAGATTCTGTTCCGGCGCGGGGGAGCGCCCGCGGTTCTGGCCGACTCGATTCGCAACGGCGATACGCAGGTCGCCCAGGTGCACGGCGGCCAGGCGGCCTTCATCCAATTGGGTGCGATCCCCGACGTGCGCACCGCTCGGATCGTGACACCACGGGTGATGCAGGTGACGTTGCGCGCGCAGCAACCCGATCTGGTCGACTCCCAGGTGCGCAAGGCGATCCTCGGCCTTCTCGACGTGGACCTGCTGGCCGCGGTCGGAGCGGGCAGCGACAACACGGTGACCCTGGCGCAGGCTCAGGTGCGGTCGCCGTCAGATCCGGGATACGTGCCCACCGCCCCTCCGGCCCTGAGTCGCGCGGCGGCGCTCGAACTGCTCAAGGACTCCGGCTACACCGTCGAGCAGGAGGTGCCCTCGGCCAGCCCGGCGCCAACGCCGACACCGAGCGGGGCACCGCCGACCAGGGGGCGGATCAGCAAGGACGGCAATCAGATGCAGTTCGTGGTCGGCGTGGCGGCCAACGACCCCACGTCGGTCGCCGTGGCGAACACGGCGGCCGACCAACTCCGCAGCGTCGGCATCGCCGCGTCCGTGCTGGCGCTCGACCCGCCCGCGCTGTACGGCGACGCCTTGGCGCAGAACCGGGTCGACGCGATCGTCGGCTGGCATCAGGCCGGTGGAGATCTGGCCACGGCTCTCGCGTCGCGCTATGGCTGCCCCGCCCTGGAGGCGACGCCCGTCGAGACCTCGCCGCCCAGTGAAACGCCGACGCCGACCAGTACGACGCCGTCGGTGAGCACGACGCCCTCACCGACGTCGAGCACCACCCCGACCGCAACCTCGCCGCCGCCGTCCTCCGGACTCGACCAACTGGTGCAGGCCCCCAGTAACTTGACCGGCATCTGCGATCGCAGCATTCAGCCGAACATCGAGGCCGCGCTGGACGGCAGCCAGCCCATCGGGGACGTTCTCACGGCGGTCGAGCCACGGTTGTGGAACATGTCAACGGTTCTTCCGATCTTGCAGGACACCACGATCGTCGCGGCAGGACCCAACGTTCGGAACGTCAGCCTGTCCGGGGCCGTACCCGTCGGCATCGTCGGCGACGCGAGCCAGTGGGTCAAGGGACCTCAGTAGCGGGTGCGTCGCGCGAGGTTGCGCTCGCGGAGCAACTGGATGCCGTGCGCCGTGAACGCCGCCGCCGCGAACACCAGGAACAACCACAGCGGCGGACGCGCGAGCTCCCAGACGAACAGGGCGGCGAATAGCGGTCCGCGCTGGGTGATCGCCAGCACGCCGGCCGCGCAGGCGAGTGACACCGCGGCGACGTGCAGATGAATCCCGGCCAGGTGGTTGATGGCAATGGTGACGACCGTTCCCGCGGCGGCGCCGGTGGCCAGTGCGGGGGTCATCAAGCCGCCGACCGCCCCAGCGCGCAGGTACACCGCCGTCAGGAACGGTTTCAGGAACAGGATCACGGCCGCCCCGCCGAGCGTCAGGCCGGAGTCGACGCTGACCGTGAGAATGCTGCGACCGTTGCCAGGCAGCTCCGGCCACCAGATCGAGCAGATCCCGGTCGCGAGGCCGGCCGCGGCGATCGCGGGCACCAGCATCCACGACCGGATCTGCGGCTTGGGGCGCACCCGCGTCATCAGCTTGTTGAAGGCGAGTCCAATGGCGACCGCCAGCGGTGCGATCGCGCACGCGAGGAACACCAGGAGGTAGGACAGGCTCGGTTCCGGCCAGACCAACGTGTGCTGGAGATGGGTGACCGGCGACGACACCGCCACGGCAAGGCTCGACGTGATCAGAGCCGTGCCCACCGCCCTCGGGTGCCACGTTCCGAGCAGGATGCGCACCGCGAAGACGGCACCGCCGAGCGGGACGCTGTAGACCGCACCCAGTCCGGCGCCCGCCGCGCACGCCAGCAGGATCTCGCGGTCACGGGCCGTCAGCGTCCAGCGCGACGTGCCCAGATCGCCGAGCGCGGCAGAGAACTGACGCGGCGCACCCTCGCGACCGAGCGACGCGCCCGACCCGACGAGTAGCACCTGAAGTCCGGCGTCGATGGACCACCGCCACCGGGGGATCGGCCGGTGTTCGGCGATCGTCGGCGACAGCGACGGGACGTCGCCACGCCGCCGCAGAATCCACCAACCGAAACCGGCGAGTGCGCCACCGATCATCGGCCCGACGGCGCGCCGCACCGGACTGCTGTCGCCGACGCCCGTCAACAGCGAACCGAAGGAGTAGTGGTACACGAGGTGTTCGACGGCCTGCAGAACCAAGGTGGTCGCCGCACCTGCCACCCCGGCGAGCAGACCGATGACGACGACGGCACATGCGTACTCAACGGCGCGCCGTGTCACGCGGTGAATCTATCTTGTACAGATGCAAAGCCCACGGCTGTTGTTCGTCCACGCCCACCCCGACGACGAGACGTTGACCACCGGCGCCACCATCGCCCACTACGTGGCGCGCGGCGCGGAGGTGCGGGTCGTGACGTGCACGCTCGGTGAGGAAGGCGAGGTCATCGGTGAGCGTTGGGCTCACCTCGCCGTCGACGGCGCCGATCAACTGGGTGGCTACCGCATCGGTGAATTGTCTTCGGCACTGGGTCATTTGGGTGTCGCAGAGCCGATCTTCCTCGGGGGGGCCGGCCGGTGGCGCGACTCGGGAATGGACGGCACGCCGCCTCGGCACCAGCAGCGCTTCGTCGACGCCGACCCGGGTGAATCCGTGGGGGCGCTCGTCGCGATCATCCGCGATCTGAGGCCACACGTCGTCGTCACCTACGACCCCAACGGCGGGTACGGGCACCCCGACCACGTCCACGCCCATCGGGTGACGACGGCGGCGGTAGCCGCCTCGGCCGGGTCCGACTACCCGGGTGAGCCCTGGCAGGTGCCCAAGTTCTACTGGACCGTGACGGCGCGCAGCACCTTCACCGACGGTGAGCGTGAACTGGCGCAGGCCGGTCTCCCGTCCGACTGGATCCTCGCTCCGGCCGCCGAGTTTCGGTTCGCCTATGCCGATGGTGACATCGATGCCGTCGTCGACGCGCCGGAGAGTCGCGCCGCGAAGGTAGCCGCGCTCCGCGCGCACGCCACGCAGGTGACCGTGGAGTCCGGTGGCCGGGCATGCGCGCTGTCCAACCTGTTTGCGCTGCCGATATCCGCGAGTGAGCACTTCGTGCTCGCCGCGGGCGTGGCGGGCGAGCAAGACGGCCGCGGTTGGGAAGTCGACCTCCTGGCCGGACTGAACCTGGGATAGCGCGATCGGGACGGGGTACGCTGCGATGAATCAGCGGCCCGAGGAAGGGATGGCGATGGACCCGGATCTGGATCCCAACCTGCAGCACTGGCAAGACCGTCTGGACAGCTACCAGTGGGTCGTCGGCTCGCTGGTTGGGCTGCTCGACAGCGTTCCCACCTGATCGCAGGGCCGTCCAGCTGGGTGCGCTTCGCCGTACTCGCGGTTCTCACTCTCGATGGTGTTCTGTCCGCGGTGGCGGGCGCCTTCCTTCTCCCGCTCTACGTCGGAGCGGTCCCACTGCCCGTCAGCGGGCTGATCAGCGGTCTGGCCAATGCGGCGTTCGTCTGGGCCGCGCTGCAGTGGACGTCGAGCCCACGACTCGCCATGCTGCCGCTCTGGTCCTGGCTGGCCACGACGGCCGTGCTGACGCTCGGCGGGCCGGGGGGCGACATCGTGCTCAGCGGTGCGGGCGTCATGCAGTTGGCGCCGCTGGTGTTCCTCGTCCTCGGCGCCGCACCGCCCGCATACGTGCTGTGGCGACAGACGTCGAAGGTCGGTGGCTAGCCCTTCTCGGGTGAGTCGTTGTCGTCGCTGGACTTGTCGGGTCCGCTTCTCGCGGGCTGCGTCCCGTCGGATCCCTTCTTGCCGACGTGCTTCTTCATGCCGTCCCTCTTGACGGAGTCATTTCTCGGCTCGTGCTTCTTCGAGGTCGGCTTCTCCTGAGTGTCCTTCTTCTCCGCATCCTTCGCTGGGCGGTCCTTCGTCGGGGCGTCCTCGTCCGGAGTCGCCTTCTCGCCGTCGGGCTTCTCATCGCCAACGGTGCTTTCCTCCGCGGAGGACGGGGTTCCTGCGGTCGGGTTGCCGGGCCGTAGGTCGCCCTGCGCCTGGACCGTTCCGGACGACGACGTCGTGGGGGGTGCTTCCTCGGCTTCCTCAGCTGTGGTTTCCGCCGCGAGTGTCACGGTGTCTTCGTTCTCGACGTTCTCGAGCGTGACGGTGCCCGGTGTGTCGGCAGCCGAATCGATGACGCCCTCGACCTCGCCGAGAACCTCTTCGCCGGTCACTTGGCCACCGGGTGCGTCCGCGGCCTCGGGGTCCACGGTCTTCTCGGTGAGAGTGGTCTCGTCGGCGAAGTCGGTGGCCATCATGGTCATCGCCTCGCCCGGTTCCGTCAGTTCGGTGGTCTGCACGGCCGAGAACGGCAGGGAGATCGGCGGAAGGGGTGGAATGGGTGGCAGTGGTGGCAGCCAGAACGCCAGCTGCGCGTTGGCCAGGAAGATGAACGCATTGATCGTGTCGATGGCGACGTTGACCAGCCCCTGGACGAAGCTCTGCTGGCGGTCCAGCCAATCGGCGACGTTGAACGTGATGCTCCTGACGATCCGCTCGCCGAAGTCGTAGAAGATGGAGATCTGTGGCGCCAACCATCCGACCCACGGAACCCAACCGACCGCGTAGGCAGCGACGTCGAAGCCCCACTCGACCCACGGCTCGACGGCGTTGTAGACCCACTTGATGCTGCTGCCGATGGACGTGGGTGCAACGACCGGCGGAAACTGCGGGGTGGGGAACGTCGCACGGGCGCTGGGCCGAGTCACGAACCCCTGCAGCCAGTCGGTGAGTAGCGCCGGAGGCGCAGTGGATGCCACCAGGGGCTGAACGGAGGCGGCTAGCCGCGGCTGAGGCACGACCCTGGCCACGCCCGCCGATGCCGACGGCGACGGGTGGGCGTCCGGTGGAGGCGGGGTGAAGACGATCGTCGCGGCGGTCATCGCAGCCACGCCTGCGGTCATGAACGGGCGAACCGGAACGGACATGTCGAACCCCCTACGACGCGGCGGTCCGCGATCTCGATGAACTTACGCGAGGGTCAATAGAGCTGGGGCTGCATTCACCGAGGTGCCCAGGACGTGGCGCAGCCCGGTGCGGGCCGCTGCGACTACTGTGGCCCCTATGCCAGGCGCAGGGGTTTCAGATTGTGAGACGCGCGGATGATTCTCGACGGCCGCGGGGTTACAGGGGAGTGGCTCTGAACCCCCAGCGAGGCGCCGATCTGCCCATCCCCACCCTGCCTTCGAAGTTTGGCGCAGCAGGTGTGGACCAATCGGCAGCAAGTCCCGCGCCCCCTAGTCCTGCTGCGCTGCGACGCGTTCTTCGGCGAGCCCGCGACGGGGTGGCGCTCAACGTGGAGGAAGCGGCGATCGCGATGACGGCGCGCGGCGCGGATCTGGAGGATCTCAGCGCCAGCGCGGCCAGGGTCCGCGACGCGGGTCTGACCGCGGCCGGCCGGTTCGGTCCGACGGGCAAGCTGCCTGTCACGTACTCCCGCAAGGTCTTCATCCCGATCACCCACCTGTGCCGCGACACCTGTCACTACTGCACGTTCGTCACCGTCCCCGGCAAGCTGCGGGCGGCGGGCAAGGGCATGTTCATGGAGCCCGACGAGATACTCGACGTCGCCCGCCGGGGTGCCGAGTTGGGTTGCAAGGAAGCGTTGTTCACCCTCGGTGACCGACCCGAGGCGCGGTGGGACGAGGCCAGGCAGTGGCTCGACGAGCGCGGTTACGACTCGACCCTGGAGTACGTCCGGGCGATGGCCATCCGGGTGCTCGAGGAGACCGGTCTGCTGCCGCATCTGAACCCCGGCGTGATGAGCTGGTCGGAGCTCTCGAGCCTCAAGCCGGTCGCCCCGTCGATGGGCATGATGCTGGAGACCACCTCACGGCGGCTGTTCGAGACCAAGGGTCTGGCCCATTACGGCAGTCCCGACAAGGATCCGACGGTGCGGCTGCGCACCCTGGATGACGCGGGTCGCTTGTCGGTGCCCTTCACCACCGGCTTGTTGGTCGGCATCGGTGAGAACTTGACCGAGCGCGCCGAGACGATGCACGCGATTCGCCGCTCCCACAAGGAGTTCGGCCACGTGCAGGAAGTCATCGTGCAGAACTTCCGGGCCAAGGACCACACCGCCATGGCCTCCACCCCGGATGCCGGGATCGAGGACTTCCTGGCGACCGTCGCGGTCACCCGGCTGGTGCTGGGCCCGAAGATGCGCATCCAGGCGCCACCGAACCTGGTCTCCCGCGAGGAGTGCCTGGCGCTGATCGGTGCCGGCGTGGACGACTGGGGTGGCGTCTCACCGCTGACACCGGATCACGTCAATCCCGAACGGCCCTGGCCCGCCTTGGACGAGCTGGCCGCGGTCACCGCAGAGGCGGGCTATGACCTGGTGCAGCGTCTGACGGCCCAGCCGCAGTACGTGCAGGCGGGCGCGGCGTGGATCGATCCGCGGGTTCGCGGACACGTCGACGCGCTGGCGGATCCCGAGACGGGGTTCGCGCGCGACGTGAACCCGGCCGGGCAGCCGTGGCAGGAGCCGGATGAGGCCACCGAGTCGCTGGGCCGGACGGATCTGAACACGGCGATCGACTCCGAGGGCCGGCTGACCGAGACGCGCAGCGACCTCGGTAGCGCGTTCGGCGACTGGGAGTCCATTCGCGCCAAGGTCGACGAGTTGGCGGCGCGGGCCCCCGAGCGCATCGACACCGACGTGCTGGCCGCACTGCGATCGGCGGAGCGCAACCCCGCCGGGTGCAGTGACGACGAGTACCACGCCCTGGCCACCGCTGACGGCCCGGCGATGGATGCTGTTGCCGCACTTGCCGATTCACTTCGCCGCGACGTGGTGGGTGACGACGTGACGTTCGTGGTCAACCGCAACATCAACTTCACCAACATCTGCTACACCGGTTGCCGGTTCTGCGCCTTCGCCCAACGCAAGGGTGACGCGGATGCGTTCTCGCTGTCCACCGACGACGTCGCGGACCGGGCCTGGGAGGCGCACGTCGCCGGGGCCACCGAGGTCTGCATGCAGGGTGGTATCGATCCCGAACTGCCCGTCACCGGGTACGCCGATCTGGTGCGTGCCGTCAAGGCGCGGGTGCCGTCGATGCACGTGCACGCGTTCTCGCCGATGGAGATCTCCAATGGCGTCACCAAGAGTGGCACCAGCGTTCGCGAGTGGCTGACCAACCTGCGCGAAGCCGGGCTCGGTTCCATTCCGGGCACCGCCGCGGAGATCCTCGACGACGAGGTCCGCTGGGTACTGACCAAGGGCAAGCTGCCGACGTCGGCGTGGATCGACGTCATCACCACGGCGCACGAGGTCGGGCTGCGCTCGTCCTCGACGATGATGTACGGCCACGTCGACACCCCGCGACACTGGGTCGGACACCTCAACGTGCTCCGCGGCATCCAGGACCGCACCGGTGGCTTCACCGAGTTCGTGCCACTGCCGTTCGTGCACCAGTCCTCGCCGCTGTACCTGGCGGGTGGCGCTCGGCCGGGTCCGACGCACCGCGACAATCGTGCGGTGCATGCATTGGCGCGAATCATGCTGCACGGCAGGATTTCCAACATTCAGACCAGCTGGGTCAAGCTGGGTGTCGAGCGCACGCAGGTGATGCTCAACGGTGGCGCCAACGACCTGGGCGGAACCCTGATGGAGGAGACCATCTCGCGGATGGCGGGCTCGGAGAACGGGTCGGCCAAGTCGGTGGAGGAGTTGGTCGCCATCGCCGAGGGCATCGGCCGCCCGGCGCGTCAGCGCAGCACGACCTACGAGGCCCTCGCCGCCTGACCCCCCTCGCGCACTTCTCCCGCGAGCGTGCGTGTCTGAACCCGACACGCCGCTCCGTGAGTGACGAATTCGCACGTTCGTCGCGCGGAAATCGCGCATCATTGAGCCAATTGCCAGGCTCGGCACGTATACAGAAGGACGGTCCATCGTCCTTCCGCCGAGCCTCAGGAGCACGCCGTGACCACGCTTTGGGGATTGCCCGCCCACGCACTGCTCGTACACGCCGTCGTCGTCCTGGCCCCTATGACGGCCGCGCTCGAGATCCTTTGCGGGTTCTGGCCGGCCGCGCGGCGCCGGTTCGTGTGGCTGGTGGTCGCCCTCGCTGGTGCGACGACGGTGCTGACACCGCTCACCACCGAGGCCGGTGACTGGCTGTATGACCAACAGGCCCAGGTCAGCCCGGTCCTGCAGGAGCACGCCGAGCGCGGCGGTTGGATGATCTACTTCTCCGTCGCGCTGCTGATGGTGGCGTTGGCCCAGGCAGTTCTACACGTGCTCGAGGGTCGGTCCGACGCGCCGAAGAAGGTCGCCGCCGCCGTGGTCGCAGTCGTGGCGTTGGTCGTCGGGGTCTCCTCGATCGTGACAGTGGCGCGGATCGGGCACTCCGGCGCGGAGTCCGTGTGGGGCAGCTTTGGCTGACCGCCGGTCGGCGCTTTCCCGTAAGAGGTGCAAGTCAGTGGACGTGACCTCACCTCAGACGCACACCGTCGACGGACGGCCGCCGGCGGTGCTCAACGCGCTGGTGGTCAACGACGACATGGTCGGTCGGGACGGACACCGGTCACCACGACTGCCGATCGACGCACTGGCGTCACTTCGCCAGTAGGTCGGAACAAATTCGGACTGCGGTCCGTTTAGACTGGGTGAGGCGCCGGGAAGGCCGGCCCCAAGCCAAGGAGACCTACACATGACCACATCCGTAGCGAGCGACCTCAGCACCGGCACCTGGGCGATCGATCCCGTCCACTCGTCGGTTGGCTTCTCGGTGCGCCACCTGGTGGTGAGCAAGGTGCGCGGCACCTTCGAGACGTTCAGCGGCGCCGTCGTCGTCGCCGAGGACGGCACTCCGTCGGTGAGCGCCGAGATCGCGATCGATTCGATCCACACCGGCAATGAGGGCCGCGACGCCCACGTGAAGGCCGCTGACTTCTTCGACGTCGAGAAGTACCCCACCGCATCCTTCGTCTCGACCGGCGTGAAGGCCGACGGCGACGACTACGTCCTCGATGGCGATTTCACCCTCAAGGGCGTCACCAAGCCGGTATCGCTGAAGCTGGAGTTCAACGGCGTCAACCCGGGCATGGGCCACGGCGAGGTCGCAGGCTTCGAGGCGACGGTCGTGCTGAACCGCAAGGACTTCGGCATCGACTTCGACGCGCCGCTCGAGACCGGTGGCGCGGTCGTGGGCGACAAGGTCACCATCACCCTGGCGATCGAGGCCCTCAAGCAGGCCTGACCCTTCCACGCGACTTGTGCACGCCCGCCCGCGTTCACCACGGTGTGGCGTGCGCAAGTCGCGGTGGAGGCTACAGGCGCGCGGCCAACTCCGTGCCCTGGCGGATGGCCCGCTTGGCGTCGATTTCCGCGGCGACGTCGGCGCCGCCGATGACACGTGGCTCGACGCCGTTGCGGCGCAGCCCTTCTTCGAGATCACGCACCGACTGCTGCCCGGCGCAGATGACGACGTTGTCGACGGCGAGCACACGGGGGTCGGAGCGGTCGGATCCGAAGCTGATGTGTAGGCCGTCGTCGTCGATGCGCTCGTAGTTGACGCCCGAGAGTTGTTGCACCCCCTTGGCCTTCAGTGAGGCGCGGTGCACCCATCCGGTGGTCTTGCCCAACCCACGGCCCTGTGGTCCCTTGGTCCGCTGCAACAGGTAGACCTCACGCGCCGGCGGCAGCGGGATCGGAGTCGTCAGGCCGCCGCGGTTCTCCTGCGGGGCATCGGATGGGTCCAACACACCCCATTCGGCCTTCCACTCCTTCAGGTTCAGTGTCGGCGACTCGTCTGTTACCAGGAACTCGCTGACGTCGAAACCGATGCCGCCGGCGCCAATCACTGCCACGCTCTTGCCGATCGGGGCGCCCAGGATGGCGTCGGCGTAGGACAGCACCATCGGGTGGTCGATGCCAGGGATGTCGGGCATCCGGGGTGAAACTCCGGTGGCCAGTACGACGTCGTCGAACCCCGACAGCACGTCGACCGTGGCGCGAACCCCCAATCGCAGCTCCACGGCGTGCTTTTCAAGCATCCGGGTGTAGTAGCGGATGGTCTCGTTGAACTCCTCCTTGCCGGGAATCCTTCTGGCCAGGTCGAATTGGCCGCCGATCGTGGCGCCGGCCTCGAACAGCGTGACCGCGTGGCCACGCTCGGCGGCCGTCACCGCTGCGGACAGCCCGGCGGGACCGGCGCCGACGACGGCTACCCGCCTCGCACGTCGCGTCGGCCCGAGCACCAGTGTCGTCTCGTGGCCCGCCCGCGGGTTGAGCAGGCACGACACGGTCTTGTGGACGAATGCGTGGTCCAGACACGCCTGGTTGCAGGCGATGCACGTGTTGATCTCTTCGGCGGCGTCCGCCTGCGCCTTGTTCACCCACTCGGGATCGGACAGCAGGGGCCTGGCCATGGAGACCAGCTGCACGCGCCCGTCGGCGAGGATCTGCTCGCACGCCTGTGGCATGTTGATGCGGTTGGACGCGACGACCGGAATCCGGACGTGTTCGGCCAGTGCGTTGCTGACGTCGACGAAGGCGGCATTGGGCACCGACGTGACGATGGTGGGCACGCGCGCTTCGTGCCAGCCGATGCCGGTGTTGATGATCGTCGCACCGGCCGCCTCGACTTCGGTTGCCAGCGAAACGATCTCGTCCCAACTCTGTCCGTCGTCGACGTAGTCGACCATGGACATCCGGTAGCAGACGATGAAGTCGCGGCCCACGGCCTCGCGCGTGCGCCGGACGATCTCGACGGGCATCCTTCGGCGCTTCTGGGGCGTGCCGCCCCACGCATCCGTCCGCTTGTTGGTCCGCGGCGCGAGGAACTGGTTGAGCAGATAGCCTTCGCTGCCCATGATCTCGACGCCGTCGTATCCGGCTTCGCGGGCCAGCAACGCGCAGCGGACGAAGTCGTCGATGGTTCCCTCGACGTCGCGCAACGCTCTGGGTCGGAACGGGTTGATGGGCGCCTTGATCGACGAGGCGCTGACCGAAAGTGGATGGTAGGCATAGCGTCCCGCATGCAGAATCTGCAGCAGGATCTTGCCACCCTCGGTGTGTACGGCCGTGGTGATGCGACGGTGTCGCCGGGCCTCTGACGAGGAGATCATCTGTGCGGCGAACGGCAGCAGCCACCCGGTGCGGTTTGGGGCGTACCCGCCGGTGATGATGAGCCCGACCCCGCCGCGGGCTCGCTCGGCGAAGTACGCGGCCAGCCGGTCGGTGTCACGCGCCCGGTCCTCCAGGCCCGTGTGCATCGAACCCATCACGACCCGGTTGCGCAGCGTGGTGAAGCCAAGGTCCAGCGGGGCCAACAGGTTCGGGTACGGGCTGGTCATGCATCGCCTCCAAGCGCGGTCAGCACCTCGTCGAGCCAGCGCAGCGATCCCTCTTCGGCGAGAATCCCGCCGCGCAGCACCAGGTGCTGGTGCATCGCCGCTCCGTCCAACGCCGACGGGTTGGGGAATTGGTGTTTCTCGAAACCCAGGTAGGTGTCGAGGAGTTGGGCCCGCTCACCCCGCAGGGCGGCGACCTGGAGGCGCAGTGCGTCGACGTCGCCGTACGCGGCGCCACGGATCTTCACGGCAAGGTCGCGGGTGCGCGAGTCGGTCAGGGAGCTGCCCCGTCCGGTGAGGGGCTCGGCGATCCAGCGGGCCAACTCGCCGCGGCCGCCGTCGGTGACGCCGTAGACCTTCTTGTCCGGTCTGCCGTGTTGTTCGACGACGTCGACCGACACCCAGCCGTCGTCCTCCATTGCGCGCAACGTCCGGTAGATCTGCTGATGCGTGGCGGCCCAGAAGTAACCGATGGACCGGTCGAAGCGGCGGGCCAGCTCGTAGCCGGAGCCGGTCTGCTCACTCAGCGACACCAGGATCGCGTGGGGGAGTGCCACGTCCGGGAGCCTAGGTGCTACCGGCGGTCCTATGCAACTAGTTGCACCTACGAGGGTAGACACACTCGAAAAGCTGACTGGTCGACTTGTATGTGCGACGTCTAGTATCAGTAACCACGCGCCACCCGTAGCGGGCAGCGCGTGAAGTTAGGACACACTGAGACAGGCGTCCAGGTATGGGCAACGCATACTTGCTTCGGCTTCTCGGGGGTCCTACCGAGTCCCAACCGACCAGCAGCCCCCTGGACAGGAGAGACATCAGTGACGTACACCATTGCCGAACCCTGTGTCGACATCAAAGACAAGGCATGTATCGAGGAATGCCCCGTCGACTGCATCTACGAGGGCGCACGCATGCTGTACATCCACCCCGACGAGTGCGTGGACTGTGGTGCGTGCGAGCCGGTGTGCCCCGTCGAGGCCATCTACTACGAGGACGACGTCCCGGATCAGTGGAGCGGCTACACCCAGCACAACGCGGACTTCTTCGCGGAGTTGGGGTCGCCGGGCGGCGCGTCCAAGGTCGGGCAGACCGACAACGACCCACAGGTCATCAAGGACATGCCCCCGCAGAGCGAGGACTGACCAACGACCAGGCTGCTCACCGGCCCGCTTTCCGGGTCACTTCCGGTCTTCCCATGGGACACGTTGGCCGAGGTTTCGGCCACGGCCAGGTCACACCCCGACGGCATCGTCGACCTCTCGGTCGGCACCCCCGTAGACGAGGTGGCTCCCGTGATCAGGCATGCCCTCGCCGCGGCCAGTTCCGCACCCGGATACCCGACCACCGCGGGGACTCCTGCCTTGCGCGCCTCTGCGGTCGCGGCGCTGCGTCGTCGCTACGGCATCACCGACCTCGCCGCTGACGCCGTGTTGCCCGTCATCGGCACCAAGGAACTCATCGCCTGGTTGCCGACGCTGCTCGGTCTCACCGCTGACGACGTCGTCGTCGTCCCCGAGTTGGCCTACCCGACCTACGACGTCGGGGCGCGGCTGGCGCGTGCCGAGGTCGTGGCTGCGGATTCGCTGACGCAACTCGGGCCCCGGGTGCCCAAGCTGATCTACGTCAACTCGCCGAGCAACCCGACGGGCGCTGTTCTGGGCGTCGAGCACCTCCGCAAGGTCGTGCAGTGGGCGCGTCACCGAGGGGCGATAGTCGCCTCCGACGAGTGCTACCTCGGGCTGGGCTGGGATGCCGCGGAGGCTCCCGTGTCGGTGCTGCATCCCTCGGTGTGCGGTGGTGACCACACCGGTCTGCTCGCCATCCACTCGCTGTCGAAGACGTCGTCACTCGCCGGATACCGGGCGGGATTCGTCGCGGGCGATCCCGCGGTGGTCGCCGAACTGCTCGCGGTGCGCAAGCACGCCGGAATGATGGTGCCGACGCCGATTCAGGCCGCGATGGTCGCCGCCCTCGACGACGACGCACACGAGGTGGAACAGAAGGCGCGCTACGCGCGGCGGCGCGACGTGCTGTTGGCGGCCGTCCTCGGCGCCGGTTTCACCGTCGACCACTCCGAGGCGGGCCTCTATCTGTGGGCGACGCGGGACGAACCATGCCGGGACACCGTCGCCTCGCTGGCGGAGCTCGGAATCCTGGTCGCACCTGGGGAGTTCTACGGACCCCGCGGCGGCAGGCACGTGCGGATGGCGCTGACC
Organism: Mycobacterium sp.; assembly: GCF_050701675.1. Classification (GTDB taxonomy): domain Bacteria; phylum Actinomycetota; class Actinomycetes; order Mycobacteriales; family Mycobacteriaceae; genus Mycobacterium. Next base: position 13,761 of record NZ_JBOGDD010001138.1, read on the forward strand.
GCCACCGACGAGCGGATCGACGCGGCCGTTCGACGTCTGGCAGCGTCGTAACACCCCCTTCGCCGAACGTGGATTACCCACACGGTCTTAGGCGATTTAGCGTGGATCAACCACACATTCGGCGAGCCAAGGGCAGCCCGCCGCTTCGAGCGCAGAATAGGTGCGTTGGACGATCACCCATGGCCGATATCGCAGGAAATCGGCGCTGACCCGGATGATTCGCCAGCCGAGCGCCACGAGCTTGGCGTGCCTGTCGATGTCACGCGCGTATTGCTCAGGGTCGGTCCAGTGTTGCTCGCCGTCATATTCGACGCCGACCCGATAGTCCTCCCAGCCCATGTCGATGCGGGCAAAGGGGTACCCGGTCTCGTCGAGCACCTTGATTTGGGTCTGTGGTCTGCGGAATTTGGCGGCCAGCAACAGCAGACGGGTCCGGGTTTCCTGTGGTGATTCGGCGCCACTGTCCATCACTTCGAGCACCTCGCGCAACTGCACCAGTCCGCGTGCTCCGCGATGGAATTTAACCAGAGGGTTAACACGGTTGGCGGTCAGCCCCGTGGCGTTGGCGAGCGCATCTACGCGAATCACGGCTTGTTCCAGTCCCTTTCGTCGACCAAGATCGAACGCCGTGCGCGCAGGCGTGGTGACCGGGATTGCTCGGATCTCGCAGACCTCATCGTCCCGTAGTCGTTCGCGGTGGACGATGATGCCATTGGCGCCGATTTCGGACCGCGTGAGCTCGGCGGGTTCGTCGGCGGCAATCCACTTCGCTCCGTGCAGCGCGGACGCCGATAGTCCCGCGACGGTTGCCCTGCGTCCCGACCATAGCCAGGCGGCCAGCGCACGATCTGCGGCCGTCAGCGCTTCGCCGTTCGAGACATATACGTTGCGGTAGATCAGCTGGTTTCGAGTGCGGAGGGTCCGTTTCGTGAACTGACCGGCCGCCAACGCTTCGCTGCCGAGGAACGGCACGGATGAGATATTCATGCGGCCACGAAAGCAATGCGGTTCGACCGGCAAGGCCGTTACGGCAGGCGAACGGGCCTCCTCGTGGATGAACTGCGCACTGTGGATCGTTGGCCGAACGTGGATTACCCCCACGCTCTCGCGAAGAAAGCGTGGGGGTAGTCCACGTTCGGCGCAAAAGGGGGGCTAGCT
>NZ_JBOGDD010001139.1:0-4373 GCF_050701675.1 Mycobacterium sp.
ATGTGCGCCAGGCTCGGTCCGCGGTTGGCCGTATTAGACGGGACCTCGACGGCGCCAAGCAGATTGGCGGCGAACCAGCTGACGACCATGTCGATGGAGTTGTCCATGAGCAACAGCACCCTGTCGCCCTTGGCAACGCCTAGCGCCGCGAGGCCCACCGCCCTGCGCTCGGTGAGCACCAAGAGTTCTGCGTACGTGAGCTTCTCGCCGGACAGGGTGCGCAGAGAGACCTTTTCGGGGTGGTTCGACGCCGCTTCGCGCAGGAACACCGGAAGGGTGAAGCTCTCGCGACGGGAGGGGCAAAGCGGTCGCTGATGGTGGGGCGAGATCCTGCCGCGACGCTCATGCTGCGATCCCGCACGTGCCGATGAAGGGCTCTGCCTCGGTCATTCCATCCCCTTGAGCGCTCGTTCGGACAATGTGATCCATGTTACTGTGGACTCTGGATCCAGGATTTGCAATACCCGAACGTCGCCGTCACCTCGTTCGTCCTTGGCACCGGATTGGTGGTTCACATGACTCAGACGACCGTTGCCCAGCTGATCGCGGAGCGCCTGAGAAGCCAGGGAGTGCGCCGCGTGTTCGGTCTGTGCGGCGGGCACATCCAACCGCTGTGGGACGCCGTCTCGCGCATCGGGATCGAGGTGGTGGACGTCCGCCACGAAGCCGCCGCCGTGTACATGGCCCACGCCACCGCCGAGCTGTCCGGTCAGCTGAGCGTCGCCATGGTGACCGCCGGACCCGGGCTCACGAACGCGGTGACGGCCATCTCCAACGCGTTCGTGGCGCGCAGTCCCGTGCTCGTCATCTCCGGTCGCCCCCCTCGGCCGCAGGCCGGGATGGGTGCAATGCAGGACATCGACCAGGGCGACGTCGTCCGCCCGATCTGCCGTCTCGTCGAACGGGTCTCCGAACGCCATCACGTCATCCCGCGTCTCGACAAGGTGATCGCGGCGGCGCTTGGCGGCGCAACGGGTGCCACCGGACCCGCCTACATCGACTTCCCGACTGATCTGCTCGACGAGACCGTGCACGACGCGGACGTCCCGGCGCTGGCCATGGAGCCGCGGACGGCGACGGTGCTCGCTCCCGATCCAGTCGCGATCACGCGGGCCGTCGACCTCATCGGTGGCTCCTCGCGGATCGTGGTCATCGGCGGACGGTCGGTGCGCGCCGCATCCGTTGAGGTGCGGGCCTTTCTGGCGGAAACCCATGCCCTCTACCTGGATTCGGGCGAGAGTCGCGGCGTCATCCGAGACGACGTGCCGGGGTTCGTCCCCGCCGTTCGCGGTCGGGCGATGAGCGAGGCCGACCTCGTCATCACCCTCGGTCGGAGACTGGACTTCCAACTCGGGTACGGGTCGCCTGCGGTGTTCTCGCCGAATGCCCGCTTCCTGCGCATCGGCACGTCCTTCGAGGAACTCGGCGAGAACCGGCGCGGCGACGTCGAGGTGCATGGAACGACGCATGTCGTGCTGGCGGCGCTATCGCGGAGTGGAGCTGCCCCGAGCGCACCGGACCTGGCCTGGTTCGAGGACATGCGGGAGTCGAACACCGCACGGGGGCGCAGACTCGCCGCCAAACTGGCGTCTCCGGAACTGGATGCCGATGGGCGGATGTCGCCCAACTTCGTGGTCGGCGCGGTCAACGAGCTGTTGACCGACGGGTCGGTCGTCGTCGCCGACGGTGGCGACATCCTGTCCTTCGCGCGGGTGGGCCTCAAACCCGTCGACTACCTGGACTGCGGGGCGCTGGGCTGCCTCGGGATCGGCGTTCCCTTTGCCATCGCAGCGGCGTTGCACCGGCCCGATCAACCCGTCATCGCGGTGATCGGCGATGGCAGCTTCGGCTTCACCGCACTCGAGGTCGATACCGCCGTAAGGCACGGGGCGCGTGCGGTGTTCGTCGTCGCGAACAACGAGGCGTGGAACATCGAGCGGCACGACCAGGTGGATCGCTTCGACAACAACCTCGTTGGCGTGGACCTCCCCGGCTGTCGTTACGACCTGCTCGCACGGAGTCTCGGCGCACACGGCGAGCGCGTGGAGGATCCGGGTGAGCTGGCCGACGCCCTGAAACGGGCGTTGGACAAGGCGCCGGCCGTGGTCGACGTCGTCGTGTCCCGTCAGGCCAAGTCGCCCGACTACCTCGGGGGGTTGGCTGCGGTGCCCCCGCGTCAGGCGGTCGGCGCGTGGAGCGCCGCGGAGCTCGAGCGGTACGCGTGACGATGACTCATCCTGACCAAGAGGGCCAACCCGTCGATGGCGAGGCGAGTTTCTCCGCGCTGACCGCACTCCCGCCCAGGGACTCGGGCGCGCTCGCCAGATCCGTTCGGGACCGGTTGCGGATGGCGATCGTGCTCGAGGAGATCCCGTCCGGCGCCCGGCTGAATCAGGTGCAGGTTGCCGAGATGCTAGGCGTCAGCCGGATGCCCGTGAGGGTCGCCGCCGCGGACCTCGTCGGCGAAGGGCTGCTGGAGCCACTGCCCGCAGGCGGAGTGGCCGTGCGGCCGTTGTTGCGGCGCGACGTCGAGGCTGCCTACAAGGTGCGCGAGGCGCTCGAGGCGCAAGCTGTCCGCGAAGTCGCCATCGCACGGCCGGAAGCCGGTCTGGCAGAGCTGTTCTCGATTCTCAAGCGTCACGAGGATCTGGGTGGCGTCAACGACACCAGGAGCCTCTTGGAACTCGACCGAGTCTTTCACCGGACCATTCTCGATGCGACCGACAATCCCTTCTTCAGCCGGGCGATGGTCCCGATGTGGTCGGTGGTCGAGCGCGCGATGGTCGGGGTGCTGCGCACCGTGCCCGATATGTTCGACCTGGCGTGGCGGGAGCATCGGCACATCACTGAGGCGTTGGCGGCGGGGAACGCAGATCTAGCCGAACGACTGGCGCGGGAACACATCACGAACTCCGCGAGGAAACTGGCGGAGTCCATCCGCGACGCCTGAGTCCCCTGCAATGACCCACCAAATTCCCAGCGTGATAACCAAATGAACGATTGGTTATAAAAGTCCCAGGTCATGGTCCGATATATCCAGGTAGATCGTGAGATTCGGAGCAATTACGCTGCCATTGACAAACGATCGTTCGGTTGGAAGCATTGGTCGGACCACAGCTTCGCGAATGTGCACTCGGTGGCGAGTCGAGCTAGAGAAGGAGCTACAGATGCCTGACGCAGTGTCCGAGAGGATCAGTCCGCGTCGCGCGCCGGGGCGGCGACTCCATCGCGTCGGAACGAGCGGCGGGGGAAGCCATGCCATCGTCGCTTCGGCAATCGAGAACTTTCAAGCACGCGGATACCACGGAACGTCGATTCGTGACATCGCCCGCGATGCCGGCATGAACCCGGCGTCGATCTACCACCACTTCCCGTCCAAGCAGGACATCCTGCAGCGCATCATGGAAGGGGTGATGAAAGAGGTCATCTCACAGACGAATTCGGCACTCGTGCGCGCGGGCAAGTCACCCGTCGAACAACTCGTGGCCTTGATGCGCGCGTGGGTGCTCTATCACACGGAGAAGCGAGCAGAGGCGCTCGTCGTCGCCTCGGAACTCCGGAGTCTCGACGACACCGGTCATCGAATCGTGGTGTCGTTGCGTGACCAGCAGGAGGGGATGTTCCGCGAGGTCATCGACCGGGGAGTCGCCGAAGGCGTCTTCGCCACTGCCTTTCCACGCGAGGCCGCCCGCGCCGTCATCAACATGGGTTACTCGATTGCCAGTTGGTACCGGCCCGACGGCGACCTGTCGCCCGACGAGATGGCCGACCGCTACGCGGCCCTTGCCTTGGGCACCGTCGGTGCCGTGGGGGAGGGGGCATGAGTTTCGCCGACGCTGCGCCGCCCTCCGAAACTGACCAGGGGCTGGATGAATCGACCAGCGAACGCGTTCGGCGGTGGCTCTCGGACGTAGAAGCACAGCCAGTCGAGCAGCGACTGCGTTCGCGGTTGATCGCCGGTGGTCGGTCCAACCCAACCTACGAGCTCACCGACGGCACTCGGTTCTGGATCTTGCGGCGCCCTCCGGTAGGACATGTTCTGCCGACCGCCCACGACATGGGCCGCGAATACCGGGCTTTGACAGCGCTTTACGGGACGCAGGTGCCCGTACCCAGAACTGTCGGACTCTGCGAAGACAGCACTCTGATCGGCGCACCGTTCTACGTCATGGACAAGCTCGACGGCGCCACGTTGCGCACCCCCGACGACACCGGCAGGCTCACTCCGGTTCAGCGCCGAGCACTCGCCGATGCCGCGGTTCGGATCTTGGTCACCCTTCACGAGGTGGACCCGGCCGACGTCGGCCTCGCCGACTGGGGACGCCCCGACGGCTACCTGGAGCGACAGCTCAAACGCTGGCTACGGCAGTGGC
>NZ_JBOGDD010001140.1:0-2215 GCF_050701675.1 Mycobacterium sp.
GAGCTGTACCAAGACCAACGCGGCGACGACACCGTGGACCTGGCCATCGGGACCGAGTTCACCGAGATCAGCCACAACGACGACATCGATGCGGTGCTCGCAAGCCTCAAACCCGACGCGACCCAGCCCGCCGACTCAGCGCTGCTGAAGAAGATCCACTCGGCAGCCTGCTGACCAGCTCACCGGGCGCCCGCCCGATCCAGCGCCCGGTCGAACTCCGCGGCGACCCCTGGTGCCGCCGCGACGATGAGACTGCCTCCGTCGTCCACCGGCGGCAGCACCATGACGGCGCCCGCCTCCTCGGCGATCAGCGCGCCTGCCGCCCAGTCCCACACGTTGACGCCCAGCTCGTAGTACGCGTCCAACCGGCCCGCCGCAACCATGCACAGATCCAGCGCGCAGGACCCGACGCGACGCACGTCACGGACCTCGGGCAGCAGTCGCGTCAGCACCTCACCCTGTAGCCGTCGCCGATCGGGCGAGTAGGCGAACCCCGTCCCCACCAAGGCCATCGAGAGCTCCTCGATCGGGTTGCAGCGCAACGAGATCGACACACCGTCGCGACGCAGGTGGGCGCCCCCGCCGACAGCTGCCGAGAAGACCTCCCCCGTCGGTACGTTCGCGACGGCGCCGGCCACCGACCTACCGTCGACCTGCACCCCCACCGACACGGCGTAGGCCTCGATGCCGTAGACGAAGTTCACCGTCCCGTCGATCGGGTCGAGCACCCAGGTCGGCCTCCCGTGATGGCCGACGGCCGAGCCGCCCTCCTCCTCGCCGACGATCGGATCCCCCGGCCGCAGCTCCGCGAGCCGGTCGCGGAGGAGCCGTTCGGTCTCGGTGTCGACCACGGTGACCGGATCGGTCGGCGTGCTCTTGGAACGCACCGCCGAGGCGGCCCCCGGCTGCGGGGAGCCCGCCCCGAATACCTCGGCTCGGCGGCGGCGAACGAAGTCGGCGGCTTCGTTGGCCAGTTGCTCGGCGACGGCCCGAAGGCTGCCCGGATCGCTGTCGTCGGTCACTGTGCCATCGCAACACATCGCGCTTGGCGAGGCACTAGTGTGTGCGGTGCGTCGCACCTGCCGGCCTCTCCCAGAGGAGCGCTCATGACCGAAACTCCCACCACCGTCCCGAGCAACGACGGTTCCCAACACCGCGGATTCGGTGTCGACGTCGGCGGGAGCGGGGTCAAGGGCGGGATCGTCGACCTCGACACCGGCCAGCTCATCGGTGAACGCTTCAAACTCCCCACGCCCCAACCCTCGACCCCGGACGCCGTCGCCAAGACGATCGCCGCGGTGGTCCGCGAGTTCGGCTGGGAGGGCGGTCTCGGCGTCACCTACCCCGGGGTCGTCACCGAGGGAATCGTTCGCACCGCGGCCAACGTGGACAAGGGCTGGATCGGCACCAACGCGCAGAAGGCCATCGGCGCGGAGCTCGGCGGCCAGCCCGTCACGGTCCTCAACGACGCCGACGCCGCAGGCCTGGCCGAGGAGAAGTTCGGCGCGGGCAAGGACAACACCGGCGTGATCGTGCTGCTGACGTTCGGCACCGGCATCGGCTCTGCGGTGATCCACAACGGCGTCCTACTCCCCAACACCGAGTTCGGCCACCTCGAAGTGGGCGGCAAGGAAGCCGAGCACCGGGCCGCGTCGTCGATCAAGGAGCGCAAGGAGTGGAGCTACCAGCGCTGGACCGAAGAGGTCACCAAGGTGCTCGTCGTGGTCGAGAACGCCATCTGCCCGGATCTGTTCATCGCGGGCGGCGGCATCAGCCGGAAGGCCGACAAGTGGATTCCGTTGCTGAAGAACCGGACGCCCGTCGTGGCTGCCGCTCTGTTGAACACCGCGGGAATCGTCGGCGCCGCCATGGCCGCCGAGATCGATGCCGCGCGCAGCGCCCCTAGCTGACGCTGGGCACCCCCGCGTTCGCGGGCTATTCCTCGCCCAGTTCCCCGGAGCGTCTGGCCAAGTCGGCGCGCGTCCGCACCCGCAGTTTCCGGTACACACTGCTGAGGTTGTGCTCGACGGTCTTGGGGCTGATGAACAGCGCCGACGCGATGTCCTTGTTGGTCAAGCCGGATGCCGCCAGCCGGGCGACGCGCAACTCCGACGGGGTGAGGTCCGAATCGTTGGCACGCGACGCGCCGGTCCGCTTGAGTTCAACGCCGACGCGGTCGGCCCAAAGTGGCGTACCCAGCTCCACGAACGTGCCG
>NZ_JBOGDD010001141.1:0-5169 GCF_050701675.1 Mycobacterium sp.
GGACGGCAGCAGGCAGTGGGACACGTTCCTGTCCCAGGAGTTGCCGGACTGGCTGGCAGCCAACAAGGGCCTGGCCCCCGGTGGGCATGGCGCCGTCGGAGCGGCGCAGGGCGGCTACGGCGCCATGGCGTTGGCGACCTTCCACCCGGACCGGTTCCGCTACGCCGGCTCGATGTCGGGCTTCCTTGCGCCGGAGCGCACCGGGATGGATGGCGCGATCACCGCGGGCCTCGCGCAGTTCGGCGGGGTGGATACCCGCAACATGTGGGGTCTGCCACAGCTCGGGCGGTGGAAGTGGCACTCGCCGAACGTGCATGCGCAACTGTTGGCCAACAACAACACCCGGCTGTGGGTATACAGCCCGGCCGCGCTGGAGTGCACCGACCCCGCGGCGATGATCGGTTACTGCGATCAGGCGCAGGGGACCAACCGCACCTTCTACCAGCAGTACCGCAGCGCGGGTGGCCACAACGGGCACTTCGACTTCTCGACCTCCGGTCAACACGATTGGGGCAGCTGGGGTCCGCAGCTCGCCGCGCTGTCCGGCGACCTCGCCGCCGCGATCAGGTAGGTACGCCAGGCGGCGCGCTCGGCAAACGGCTGCCGGGTCGTGCCGAAGCCAGCCGGTACGTTGGAGTCGTGCAACTCGGCGGACCGCGAACGGCAAGTGCCGTGATGGCTTGTGCAGCTTTGGTGGTCAGCGGTTGCGGTATGGGCGACGACGTCATGGCAACCATCGGGATGCCTCCGTCGGAGACCGCGGCGCCGGGAACCAGCGCGCAGACGTTCGGACAGCCGCCCATGGTGGAACCGGGGGAAGACCAGGACATGGTCGTGACCCCGGTGCAGCGCGAGTTCCTCGACGACTTGAGCGAAGCGGGCGTGGAACCCTCCAGTGAGCTGTCCGCTTTGAGTATCGGCTCGTACGTGTGCCAGGCTCGGGCCGCACACCAGAGCGATCAAGCGGTGTGGGACTTCGTCCTGCCGATGGTGCGCGGTGACGTCAGGGATTCTTACGCCCATTCGGTGACGCCACCGGCGGGTCAGGTCAACTCCGCCACCGCCGACTACATTCGCATCGCCACCCACACCCTCTGCTAGCAGGAGACCCACTCACTTCATGGCCAAGAAAAGCCGACGCAAGCGCCACCGTGTCCTCGCCCTGGCCGCCGCCGGCGCAGTCGCGGTGCTGGTCGCACTCGTAGTCGTCGGGCTATGGGTCTACATGCGGCAGCCGGACGGGCTGCCATCGACCGCGGTGCCGCCGTCTGCGCAGCCCCCGACGGGTATCCCGACGACGCCGGGGACCAAGCCGCGACCGGAGTTCCAGGACGCCAGTTGCGCCGACGTGATGGTGTTGTCGATTCCCGGCACCTGGGAGTCCTCGCCGCAGCTCGATCCCGTGAACCCGACGCAGTTTCCCATCGCGCTGCTGCTGAACGTCACCAACCCGCTGCGCCAGGCCTTCGGTGAGGACCGCGTCGCCGAGTACACGGTTCCGTACACAGCGCAGTTCCACAATCCGTTCTCGGCGGATCAACAGATGTCGTACAACGACAGCCGCGCCGAGGGCACCAAGGCCGCCATCCAGGCATTGACCGACATGAACAACCGCTGCCCCCTGACCAGTTACGTCATCGTCGGGTTCTCCCAGGGCGCGGTCATCGCCGGCGACCTCGCCAGTGACATCGGCAACGGCCGCGGGCCCGTCGACCAGGATCTGGTGCTCGGCGTGACGTTGATCGCCGACGGCCGCAGGCAGGACGCCATCGGGCAGGACATCGGCCCCAACCCCCCGGGTCAGGGAGCTGAGATCACTTTGCAGGAAGTGCCGACGCTGTCGGCGCTCGGTTTGACGATGAGCGGACCTCGGCCCGGCGGCTTCGGGGCGCTCAACGACCGGACCAACCAGATCTGCGGGCCGGGCGACCTGATCTGCTCGGCGCCAGAGGGCGCGTTCTCGATCGTGAACCTGCCGAAGACGTTGGAGACACTCAGCGGAGGGGCGGGCCAGCCGGTGCACGCGCTGTACAACACGCCGGAGTTCTGGGTGCTCGACGGGCAGACCGCGACGCAATGGACGACGGCTTGGGCGCACGGCCTCATCGACAACGCTCCGCATCCCAAGCATGGCTGACCGGCGACCCGTCTTTGCTGGACCGTTGTCGGTCGAAAGGTGCCCGGTGCGGATTTGGCCTAAGCCACGAGGTCACCTAACATTAAGAGAAAAGTAAGAGCATCATTCGAGAAACGCGACGGGTGTCCTGCGCAGTTGGTCCGAAGCGCAGCGGCCGCGCTCCGGTACGATCTTGAGGTTTGGCTTCGCCCGGTTTCGGGGCGAGATCGGCTGAGGTAGAGGAGTGAAATGGGAATCCACAACCCGTTCCTGAAGAACGGCCTGATTCGGTTTCCCGACAACGGCAACCTGGTCCGTCACGTCGAGAAGTGGGCGACGGTCCGGGGTGACAATCTCGCGTACCAGTTCATCGACTTCTCCACCGAACGCGACGGCGTCGCACGGAACCTGAGCTGGCGCGACTTCAGTGCCCGCAACAAGGCGATCGGCGCCCGGCTGCAGCAGGTCACCCAGCCCGGTGACCGCGTCGCCATCCTCTGCCCGCAGAACCTGGACTACCTCGTCGGGTTCTTCGGTGTCCTGTACGGCGGCCGGATCGCCGTCCCGCTGTTCGACCCGGCCGAGCCAGGACACGTCGGCCGGCTGCACGCCGTGCTGGACGACTGCCAGCCCACCGCCATCCTCACCACCACCGACTCCGCCGAGGGCGTGCGGAAGTTCTTCCGCAGCCGGCCCGCCAAGGAGCGGCCCCGCGTCATCGCCGTCGACGCCGTGCCCGACGACGTCGGCGCCACCTGGGTGCCGGAAGAGGTCACCCACGACACCATCGCCTATCTGCAGTACACGTCGGGTTCGACCCGCATCCCGACCGGCGTCCAGATCACCCACCTGAACCTGGCCACCAACATCGTTCAGGTCATCGAGGGCATCGGTGGCGACGAGGGTGACCGCGGCGTCACGTGGCTGCCGTTCTTCCACGACATGGGCCTCGTCACGGCGATGATCCCGCCCGTGGTCGGTCACTACATCACGTTCATGACGCCCGCCGCCTTCGTCCGCAGGCCCGGCCGGTGGATCCGGGAGATGGCCCGCAAGGACGAGGACACCGGTGGCGTCATCTCCGTTGCGCCGAACTTCGCGTTCGACCACGCCGCGGCGCGCGGCGTGCCCAAGGACGGCGAGCCGCCGATGGACCTGTCGAACGTGAAGGCGATCCTCAACGGCAGCGAGCCGATCTCCGCGGCCACGGTGGCTCGCTTCAACGAGGCATTCAACCCCTTCGGGTTCAACCCGAAGGCGATCAAGCCGTCCTACGGACTGGCCGAGGCGACGCTGTTCGTCTCCACCACCCCGACCGATGAGCCGCCGAAGGTGGTCTACGTCGACCGCGAAGAGCTCAACGCGTACCGCTTCGTCGAGGTCGCCCCTGACGCGCCCTCTGCCGTCGCGCAGGCGTCGGCCGGCAAGGTCGGCGTTGCCGAGTGGGCGACCATCGTCGACGCCGAGACCGCCACCGAGCTGCCCGACGGGCAGATCGGCGAGGTCTGGATCAGCGGCCAGAACATGGGGACCGGTTACTGGGGCAAGGCGGACGAGAGCAGGGACACGTTCGAGAACATCCTCAAGTCCAGGGCCAACCCGTCGCACGCAGAGGGGGCGACCGACGACGTCACGTGGGTGCGCACCGGTGACTTCGGTGCGTTCCACGAGGGCGACCTCTACATCACCGGCCGCGTCAAGGATCTGGTGATCGTCGACGGCCGCAACCACTACCCGCAGGACCTCGAGTACTCGGCTCAGGAAGCCAGCAAAGCGCTGCGCACCGGCTTCGTCGCGGCGTTCTCGGTGCCCGCAAACCAGCTGCCCGACGTGGTGTTCGACAACGCGCACGCGGGCCTGAAGCGCAACGCGGACGACACCTCCGAGCAACTCGTCATCGTCGCCGAGCGCGCGGCAGGCGCCAACAAGATGGACCTGGCGCCGGTGGCCGACGAGATCCGGGCCGCCATCGCGGTCCGTCACGGCGTCACCGTGCGCGACGTGCTGCTGACTCCGGCTGGCGCGATTCCGCGGACCTCGAGTGGCAAGATCGGTCGCCGCGCCTGCCGTTCGGCATACCTCGACGGCAGTCTGCGCAGCGGAAAGATCGCGAACGACTTCCCCGATCAGTCGGACTGACCCCTCGGTCGGTTCGTCGAACCAGGCCGCACGGCGGCGAAAGTGTGAACATGACTGACACCGAAGACAATTCGCAGCCTTCACCCGATTCGCTGCCTCCCGCGGCCGAAAACCGGCCGGCTCGCACCGACAAGACGGTCGCCGAACTGCGCGAGTACCTGCGCAACTGGATCGCCGACGCCACCGGACAACCCGCCGACGGCATCGACGAGTCCGCTCCGATGGTCGAGCTGGGCCTCTCGTCGCGGGATGCCGTGGCGCTGGCCAGTGACATCGAGGATCACACCGGCGTCACATTGACGGCGACGGTCCTGTTCCGGAACCCGACGATCGAGTCGTTGGCCACCGTCATCGTCGAGGGGGACCCTGAAGACGAGACCCCCGTCGACGAGGACTTCGACTGGTCGCGCACCAAGGACGTCGACGATATCGCGATCGTGGGCATCGGCACCCGGTTCCCCGGTGATCTGAACACCCCCGACGAGATGTGGCTGGCCCTGCTCGACGGCGTCGATGCCATCACCGACCTGCCCGATGGGCGCTGGGAGGAGTTCCTCGACGAGCCAAGGATCGCCGAGCGGGTGGCCAAGGCCCGTACCCGCGGCGGCTACCTGTCGGATATCAAGGGCTTCGACTCCGAGTTCTTCGCACTGTCGAAGATGGAGGCCGACAACATCGATCCGCAGCAGCGGATGGCGCTGGAGCTCACGTGGGAAGCGTTGGAGCACGCCAGGATTCCGGCCTCCAGCCTGCGCGGCGGTCCGGTGGGCGTCTACGTCGGTGCCTCCAACAACGACTACAGCTTCCTGTCGGTGTCCGATCCCGCGGTCGCACACCCGTACGCCATCACCGGCACGACGAGCTCGATCATCGCCAACCGGGTGTCCTACTTCTTCGACTTCCGCGGCCCGTCG
>NZ_JBOGDD010001142.1:0-1637 GCF_050701675.1 Mycobacterium sp.
CCGCCATCTGGTATCTGCAGGACAAGGTGATCGTCCCGAAGTTCGACTTCATGCTGATCGGCGCGGGCTTCTATCACGACCGCTACCGGCGAACCGCCGACGGTTGGAAGATCAGCGTGACGGGATACGACCGCACCTACGACGCCTCGTTGTCTACCAAGGCTCTCGACTTCAACGCGAAAGCGGGTCGGGCCGTTCACATTTGACCCCACTTCGCGGCGATTCGCGCACCCGCACCCGCGCTCGGCACGGCAGAGCGTGCACAAATCGCAGGGGCCTACTTGGAAACCGCGATCAGCGCACCGGGTCGCAGCCACTTGATGATCCCGACCAACGCGGCGTCGTCGATCGAGACGCACCCGGCCGTCGGTCCACCGTCGGTGGTGTGCAGGAAGAACGCCCCGCCGTTTCCGGGGACCCTTTCCTTGTTGACGCCCATCACCACCGCGTGTTTGTACTGTGGGATCTGAAGATTCTCCGTCCCGCTGCTGGGATTGGTGTCGAACGCGCACTGCGACTTCTTGCAGACCTGCATGGTGTTGTAGGTGGCACTCTTCATGTCACCGTCCCACCAGTGGTCCGGACCCACCTGCACGTATTGCAGGCCGCCGCCAGGATTGGCGGCGGTGCCGAAGGCGAAGTCGAGGGTGAAGACGCCCATCGGCGTGAGCATCTGACCGTCGTGCGTCTGCGGTGCCATGCCCGCCGAACCGACATGGGCGGGGATCCCCGCGGCAACGGCCTGCCAACCCGCTGCCGTCCGCTCGTAGACGTCGACTTTTGCGTCCGAACCACCAACGCCCACAACGGAAATGACTTGGGTTGCGTTACCGACGCTTGGCGCGAACCACGGCAACGGCTCCGCACGTGCGACCGGCGCCGCGACGAGACCGATGACCACCGCGCACAGCGAGATCAGCAGTCGGCGCACGGCTTCAACGTCACCACACCGCGGCGCTCTAGGTCAAGTAAAGGTTTAGCAACGATCCAACGGGACGCCAAACGAACTCCGGCCGAACGATTTTCGCGGACACCCGTTCGAGATGACGTCCTCGGCTAGGTTGGTGACCATGGAGTCAATGCGACGGCCCCGCCTCCGCAACAGGGGAATCCGCCAGATCGGTGCGGGTCTCGGCACACTGGACCGCGAGATCTTCGACGTCATCGCCGAATCCCCCAGCCCACTGCTCGACGCCGTCATGCCGAGGCTGACGTCGGCCGCCGACCATTCGAAACTGTGGTTCGCGATCGCGGCGGTGCTGGCCGCCTCTGGCAACAAGTCCGCGCAACGAGGCGCATTGCGGGGTGTCGTCGCACTTGGCGCGACGAGCGTGTTCACCAATCAAGTGGCCAAGCGGGTATGGAAGCGGTCGCGACCGAACTCTTCGCTGGTTCCGCTCGTTCGCCTGTCCCGACGGATGCCGACCTCCAACTCGCTGCCTTCGGGTCATTCGGCGAGCGCGGCCGCCTTCGCCGTCGGCGTCGGCTTGGAGAGCGCGCCGCTGGGACTGGTCCTGGCGATGCTCGCCGGACTCGTCGGCATCTCCCGGGTGGCCACCGGCGCGCACTTCCCCGGTGACGTCCTGGCCGGATTCGGCATCGGGGCGGCGATCGCCGTGACGGGCGCGAAGGTCGTC
>NZ_JBOGDD010001143.1:0-5620 GCF_050701675.1 Mycobacterium sp.
GGATTACCCCCACGCATTTTTCAAAGATGCGTGGGGGTAATCCACGTTCGGCGCAGGTTGTAGGGCGTTCAGGACTGCTGGGCGAAGCGTTCGACGATCAGCCGCAACTGCTGTCCGCCCTCCTCGCGGTACAGCAGGTGATAGCGCAGCAGAGGTTCGGTCAGGTCGTACCACGATGCGCGCTGGTCTCCGTCGGCCGCCTTGGTGGAGGTGACCCAACGTGACGACGCGAGTCGCCCCAATGCCGTTGCCGCAGACTGGTTCGAGACGCCGACGGCAGTGGCCAGGTCGGTGACCGTGCGTGCTTGCCACCCGCGGGCGAGTTCGACGACGAGGCGTTGCTCGCTGGCGGGCAGTTGCCAGAGGCGTTGCTGATAGTAGGGCGCCAACCTGTCGAGGAGTGCCTCCACTGCGGGTGTCATCTCGTCGAGGGAGCGGACGTCGATGCACTCGGACAGGATGTGCCACAGCCGAGGTAAGCCGCCGATGAGGCGATGGATCACCCGCACGCGGTCGGTGCCGTCCGTGGAAGCGATGAACTCGGCGAGTTTCTCCTCGCCGCGTGCGCGGGCAGCTCGGGTCAGCATCGTGGCCGCTTCTTCGACGTCGAACTCGGTGAGCGTCTCCACCATGAACGACCCGTACCAGGGGTAGGAACGCGAGGAGACGCCTGGGAAGAATGCGGGGGACGTGGCGAATATCGTTATCGCAGTTGATGTCTCGACCCAGGCCCGGAGGCTGCCCTGCCCAGTCTGGCCGATGGCGTCGAACACCCGGTCCAGGTTCTCGATGGCCAGCAGAATCATCCGGTCGCCCGCCGCGGCCTCGATCAGCTGCTCGATGCCGATCGTGTCCTTGCTTGCTCGCAGCGTACGTGCGGTGTCGGCGACGTCTTCGCCGATCGTGCGGGCGATCTCGAACAATAGATCCAGATAGGACCCAATTGCCAGTGAGTCCTCTGGAATGAGCACGGCTAGAACGCGTTTCGCGGTGGCACTGTCGGTGAGGGCGCGATGCACGACGACGTGCAGGGTGTGTGTCTTTCCGCCACCGCGTGGGGCGACGAGGAGGGTGTGGGGTCTCGACCCGTCACGCGCCGCGGCCTGGATTCTGCGCACCAGGGCGTCGAACAGCGCTGCCCGCCCGACGGTGATGGCGTCGAGATCCTCCGCCGTCATCGCCGACGGAGTGAACGTCGGCTGCGCGGTCATCGCCGCATCGTCAGCCACGCCCGCTGCACCAACGCCGAGGCGAAGCGATCGGAGCCGTCCACTCGCTGCAGGTAGTGGTCGAGTTCGAGGCGTTCGATGACCGAGACCAGCTGGTCGTGGCCGGTGAAGACGCTGCCCTCGCTGCGGGCCCGAGCCAGAGCCGATTCGACGTCCAGCGGTTCAGTTGCGTACGCGTAGATGTCGAGTATCCCAGCGATGGCGGGGGCATCGTCACCGTAGTAGTGCCGCAGCCTGTCCCGGTAGTGCCTGAGATCCCAAGGGTCGGAGGGGCTTCCGATGGCAACCGTGACCAGGTCGGGAACCTGGGCGGCGTCGGGGAGTGTTCCCGTCTCGCGCCATCTCGTCACCGCGGCCAGCACGAGGTGCTGGATGTAGTAGGGGACGTTCTCAGCCGCCGCGGCCACCGCAGGCGCCAGCTCGTGTGCGGCCGCAGGATCGACGCGAGCACCCAGTAGCAGGCATTCGGCGAGAAAGGCGGCGTGGTCGGAGCGGATGGGTCCGACCGCGATCTTCTGGATGTCGTTCACCGTGCTCGGAGCGTCCGGCGATACGTGATGGAATCCGATGGAGCCGGACAACACCGTGGCGACCCGTCCGCCGTGCTCCTGGCGGAAACGGCGCAGCACGTGAAGGAAGTTGTCGCCCGCACCCGGCTCGCGGCGTTCGAGGTTGCGAGCGAGGACCGTCACCTCGTCGATGAAGAGGACGACCTGGCGCCCGTCGGAGCGGTCAACGGCGCGATCGAGCAGCTCGTCGAGGGCGGCGGCGGCGCGCCCGTCCCGCTCGACCTTCAACGGACCCGCGGTCAGCGTCAACCGGAGTTTCGCCAATTCGCTGGCCCATGCCGGTTCGAGCTTCGCGAGCTCGCTGGCCAGGGCTGCGACGAACTCGCCGTAGGTCTCCCGCTCCGCGCTGGTGGCGATGACGACGGCGCCGGCTGCTGCCGCATTTCGTTGGACGACCCGGGCCAGGGAGGTCTTGCCGTGCCGCCGGTCCCCGACGAGGACCGCGCCGCTGTGGGGCAGGGTGGCGAGGACCGACTCGGCGTCGCGGAAGCGGCCGACGACGTCGTCTGGTCGTACGATGCCGCCGACCACCAGGGACATGGGTCGCACTTGCCACGACATCCCAGAATCATACATCGCAGATGTTGTACGTCAAAGATGACGTACAGCGGATAGGTTGTACATCAGGTCGGTTGTCGGTCCTCCTGGGTGCGTCGGACCGGGCGCCACCGGTTAGCCTGACGAATTAACACCCGCCAGGAGGTCTGTAATGCCGGTAGATCCTCGTACCCCCGTCATCGTCGGCGTCGGACAGTTCACCGAGCGCATCGACGACGCCGGTTACCGCGGCATGTCGGCCGTGGATCTGGCGACGGAGGCCGTCCGCGCAGCGCTTGCCGATACCGGCGCGGACCGGGCCAGCGTGGGGCAGGCGATCGAGGTGTTCGCCGGGCTGCGGCAGTTCGAGATCTGCACCCCGTTCTCCGATCCACCGCTCGGCTGCTCCGACAACTACCTGCGATCGGTGGCGCAGCGCGTCGGCGCGAACCCTGCGCGCGCGGTGCTGGAACCCATCGGCGGCAACGGCCCGCAGAAGGTGATGACGGAGTTCGCCGGTGCCATCGCGGCAGGCGAGGTCGAGGTGGTGCTGATCGTGGGTTCCGAACCGGGCTCGACGGCGAAGTACTTCGCGGGTCGGGCCAGGGCGAGCGAAGCGACGGGAGAGAAATTCGACAAGCCGGACTTCACCGAGCACGTCGGCGGCCAGCTCGAGGACCGCGGTTACGGGTTCGAGCAATACATGAGCGAGTACACCGCGAAGCACGGACTGACCGGCGCGCCCGTGCAGTACGGGTTGTTGGACAACGCGCGACGCGCCCGACTGGGCGTCGGCGTCGAGGATTACCGACGATCGATGGCGGAGCTCTTCGCACCGTTCTCGAAAGTGGCTGCCAAGAACCCGTTCTCGTCCTCGCCGGTGGAGCGCTCCGTCGAGGAGGTCGAGACCGTCACCGACGAGAACCGGATGATCTGCGACCCGTACCCTCGCTTGCTGGTGGCCAGGGACACCGTCAACCAGGGTGCGGCCGCGGTGTTGATGTCGGTTGATGCCGCACGCAGGTTCGGCGTGCCCGAGGAGAAGTGGGTGTACCTGCGTGGGCACGCCGACCAGACCGAGCAGGACCTGTTGGACCGCGTCGACCTGCACGTCAGTCACTCCGCGAAACAGGCCGTGACAGAAGCACTTCGGATCGCAGACGTCGGCATCGACGACGTGTCGACGTTCGACCTCTACAGCTGCTTTCCGTTCCCTGTCTTCGCGGTGTGCGACGAGTTCGGGCTCGCCGATGACGATCGGGCGCTCACGCTGACCGGCGGCCTGCCGTACTTCGGGGGCCCTGGCAACAGCTACTCGCTGCACGGCATCGCCGAGACCGTCGCCGAGATGCGGGACAAGCCAGGTGCGTTCGGTCTGGTCGGTGCCAACGGCGGTGTCATGAGCAAGTATTCGGTGGGGGTCTACTCCACCGAACCGGCGGACTGGGTAGTCGACCGCAGCAAGGCACTGCAGGCGGAAATCGTCGCGCTACCGAAGGTGGCCGTCACCCGTGACGCCAACGGTCCCGGCGTCGTCGAGACCTACTCGGTGCGCTACGACTGGCCGGTGCGCACCGGGGTCATCATCGGCAGGCTCGACGCCGACGACAGCCGGTTCATGGCTCTGACCGAGGACGACGACCTGGTGGCGTTGATGTGTGACGGCGATCCGCTCGGCGCCGCGATCACCGTGGAATCCGGTGAGGACGGCGTCAACCGGGCGGCCCTGGCCTGACGGCTCAGAAGACCCAGCTGCCGGACGGTTGAAGTACGAAGCCGTGTTTGTTGTCGGCGTCGATGCAGGCGACCAACCCGTAACAAGCTTGCGGGTTATGGCCTTTCGTGCCTAGCTGTCCTGGCTAAACGTCCCTGGCATTCGTGACATCGCGCCGGGGTTTCCCGTGCTGCTGGGGCGGCTAGCGTGGTTCGGAATGGGGTTCGTCCACTCAGCGAGCCACGGGGGTGATCCACGTCACTGGTTGATGCTGTCAGGAATTCATGGGCTGTCTCGTTCAGGGAGCACGTGAACAGACAGGAGTAACCATGCAGCACCGCATCGTCGTCCTCGGGGCCGGATACGCCGGAGCCTTCTGCGCCGGATACCTGGCCCGCCAACTCCACTCCGACGAGTTCGAGATCACCGTCGTCAACGCCGAACGCGATTTCGTCGAGCGGCTGCGACTGCATCAGCTCGCCGCCGGGCAGGATCTCCGCCACCGGCCGCTGGCGGAGGTGTTCGCGGGCACCGGCATCCGGCTAAGACTGGCGCGGGTGACCAACGTCGACGCCGAGCGCCGGACTGTCACAGCCGCCGACAGCGAGGGCGTCGGCCGGATCGAATACGACACCCTCCTCTACGCGCTCGGCAGCACCGCCGCCGACCACGGCATTCCTGGCGTCGACGAGCACGCCTTCCACGTGGCCGCGCGACCGTCCGCGCTTCGCCTGCGCGCACGCCTGGATGAACTGGGCGACGACGGGAAGGTGCTGGTCGTCGGCGGCAACCTGACCGCGATCGAGGCCGCCACCGAGATCGCCGAATCCCGTCCAGGACTTCGGGTCAGCCTCGCCACCAGCGGCGAGCTGGCTGGCTGGCTGGGCGCGAAGGCCCGCCGTCACCTGCTGCGTGCCTTCGACCTGTTCGGTATCACGGTCCACGAGGACACCACCATCGAGCGCGTCGAGGAGGCTGCGGCGGTCGCCGCCGACGGCACCGCCTTCGCCTCCGACGCGACCGTGTGGGCCGCCGGATTCGCTGTCCCCCCAATTGCCGCGGCCAGCGGCCTCGAGGTGGTACCCAACGGCCAGATCACGGTCGACCGGCAGATGCGGTCGGTCTCGCACCCGGATGTCTACGTCGCCGGTGACAGCGCCTTCGTCATCGGCGAGAACGGTAGGCCGTTGCCGATGTCCTGCGCTTCCGCGGGATCTACCGGCATGCAGGCGACGGCCGCGATCGTCGGGGACCGGACCGGACGCAAGATCTCGACGACCTCGCTGTCGTATGTCGGCAACCACATCAGCCTCGGCCGCAACGACGGGATCTTCCAACTGGTCGACGGTGACGCGCGATCGAAATCGTGGGCACTGACCGGCCGGACGGCCGCCCGCGTCAAGTCGGCAATCCTCCAGACTGCCGCCTGGAGCCTGAGCCACCCGACCTTCGGAATGCCGGGTCACGAGTACCGCTTTGGCAACCAGCCGAGAGCACTCGCGACGTGATGCCGGATAGAGTCGTGCTCATCGACACTGTCGCGGTGGCGCGTTTCGAGGCCAGCCGGAACC
>NZ_JBOGDD010001144.1:0-5494 GCF_050701675.1 Mycobacterium sp.
GTCGGGAAGGCGGTGCAGGTCGTAGACGTAAGACCCATTCCCCTTGCGACTGACCCACGCGCCCTCGGGCGGTAGGTCTCCGACACCCGCATCGTCGAATGGGCGCGACGTGACGGTTCTCACCGAATCAACGACACACCAACCGAATTCGGGCAAGCGGCGACAGTACAGTTCGGCGTCGACGCGACGGAACGACGGATGGCCGTAAACCGGGTCCGCCTCCCGCTCGAACTCGTAGGTCAGCCCGTCGACACGACGAACGAAGCGGAGCGGCACGTCGTCCAGACTAGGCTCGGCAGCATGAGCGAGCCGCTGCCGAGGTCGGCAAGATTCACCGACGTCGGCGCCATCAACGAACTCGTCGTCGCGGCCTTCGGCAAGTACGTGGAGCGGATCGGCAAGCCCCCGGCCCCGATGACCGCCGACTACGCCGAACTGCTTCACA
The DNA here is from genome assembly GCF_050701675.1 of Mycobacterium sp. Classification (GTDB taxonomy): domain Bacteria; phylum Actinomycetota; class Actinomycetes; order Mycobacteriales; family Mycobacteriaceae; genus Mycobacterium. The sequence continues at coordinate 446 of NZ_JBOGDD010001144.1, forward strand.
CGTCACGCGTCTGGGTAGTCGAGGACGGGGAGAACGCCGGGGGCCTCCTCGGGGTGCTCGTCACGCAGGCCGAACCCGACCACCTTCTGATCGACGCCATCGCCGTCGCCCCCACCGCCCAGGGCGGCGGTCATGGCCGCCGACTGCTCGAACGCGCCGATGAGGACGCCCGCGACGCCGGTCTGGAGGAGATTCGGCTGTGCACCAACGAGGCGATGACGGAGAATCTGTCGTTCTACCCCAGCCGAGGCTTCCACGAGACCGGGCGCGGCATCCAGGACGGTTTCCACCGGGTGTTCTTCGCCAAGCGGGTCGGACCGAGTCCTACTTCTCGCAGGTGAACTGGTTGACGTCGATGTACCCGACACGGAACATCTCGGCGCAGCCGGTGAGGTACTTCATGTAGCGGTCGTACATCTCCAGCGACTGGACCTCGATCGCCTTGTCCCGGTTGGCTTCCAGGTTGGCCGCCCAGATGTCGAGCGTCCTGGCGTAGTGCGGTTGCAAAGACTGAACCCTGGTCACCTCGAACCCGCCCGCGGGGGCACGCTCCTGCACCATCGGGATCGACGGCAGCCGACCGCCGGGGAAGATTTCCGTGAGCATGAACTTGAGGAACCGCGCGAAGGTGAACGTCAACGGCAGGCCGCGGGCGGCCATCTCGTCGGGATGCAGACCGGTGATGGTGTGCAACAACATGATTCCGTCATCGGGCAGCGATCGATTCACCTTCGCGAAGAATGCGTCATACCGCTCGTGACCGAAGTGCTCGAAGGCGCCGATCGAGACGACCCTGTCGACGGGCTCGTCGAACTGTTCCCAGCCCTGCAGCAGCACCCGCTTGGACCGCGGACTGTCCGACGCCGCCAAGACCCGCTCGACGTGGTCCGTCTGGGTCCGGCTCAGCGTCAGCCCGACCACGTTGACGTCGTAGCGCTCGATCGCGCGCATCATGGTGGCTCCCCAGCCGCAGCCGACGTCGAGGAGCGTCATGCCCGGCTCCAGTCCCAACTTTCCGAGCGCCAGGTCGACCTTGGCGAGCTGAGCCTGCTCCAGCGTCATGTCGTCGCGCTCGAAGTACGCGCAGCTGTAGGTCTGGCTCGGGTCGAGGAACAGCCGGTAGAAGTCGTCGGAGATGTCGTAGTGCGCCTGAATGTCGTCGAAGTGCGGCTTCAGGTCACCCTCGTCGGCGGGCGGTGTTGGCATCGGTGCCTCCTAGGCGGTTGCCCCGAGCGTAGGGGTCGACCCTCGCGCTCAAGCGGGCACTGCCCGTCTGAGCCGCACCGGCGCGAGCAGCGCTGCGGACGCCAGCAGCAGCGCGCCGAGGACGATGATGTTGAGGATCTTGTCGAGCGTCCCGTACATGTGCAGCATTTGAAGGTGGTAGACGAAGTGAAAGGTGTTGAACGTCAGCCACGTTGCAGCCACCAGCCGCACCACTCCGGCGTTCACCACCATGATCAGCGCCCCCACGCTCAGCACGGCAAGTCCGAGGAACATGGCTCCGACGTCCTTGACGAAGTGCTCGTTGAACGGACCAAGCGGAGGCAACCAGCGCAGGCCGAAGCCGGGGAAGGTCGTGTACCAGGACATCGGCGCGAAGTAGGCCCACGAGCCGACGCCGAGGGCGGAGATCAACAGAAACACCAGTAGTGCGCGCCGCAGCGGAATGGTCATGCCCTCTAGACACCGCGGCGCCCGATTGTGTGACACTCAGCAGCCGGTCACCCGATGACGGCTGGCATCGACTCCCAGCCGCGCACTGTCGAGGTGGTCGACATGCGGGCGCGGGAGAGATCCACGTCCCATTCCGGGAAGCGGTTGAAGATCTCGTCGAGCGCGATGCGGCCCTCGATGCGCGCCAGCGCCGAGCCGATGCAGTAGTGGGTGCCAACGCCGAAGGCCAGGTGGGAGCCGGCCCTGCGGTGGATGTCGAAGGTGTCCCCGTCGGGCGGGAACTGGCGATGGTCCCGGTTGGCGGCGCCGACGAGCAGCATCATCACGCTTCCCTCGGGAACCGTCTGACCGTAGTACTCGACGTCGCGGGTGACGTATCTCGCGACGTGCGGGGCCGGCGGTTCGAGTCGGAGCAGTTCCTCGATCGCCTGCGGGATGAGCGACCTGTCGTCGACGAGTTGGCGCCGCTGGTCGGGGTGCTCGGCCAGCACCTTGCCCGCCCACCCGATCAGCCGGGTGGTGGTCTCGTTGCCCGCCGCGGCGACGACGTTGACGTACATCAGCAGTTCGTCGCGGGTCAGGCGTCGCGTCACCCCTTCCTCGTCGGTGAACTCGACGTTGAGCAGTTCGGTGACGATGTCGTCGGAAGGATGGTTGGCACGCCAGTCGATGTACTCGGCGAAGATCGAGCCGTCGTCGAACCCGGATGACGCGATCTCCATCGGCGCCCCGGCGTCCGTGTTCATCTGCGAGTTCGAGTGATCGCGGATGGCTTCCTGGTTCGATTCGGGGATCCCCAGCAGCGCTCCGATGACGCGCATCGGCATCTGCGCCCCCAGGTCGGCGATGAAGTCGAACCCACCCGAGCCGACGTGGGGATCGAGGCAGCGGGCACAGAACTCCCGCACCCTCGGCTCCAGCTGGCTCATCTTGCGCGGGGTGAACATGCGCGACAGCAGCTTTCGGTGGACGTCGTGGCGCGGCGGGTCCTCCATGACCAGTAGGCCCGAGGGCACCTCCATGTCGGCCTTGATCAGCTCGAGGATGTTGCCGCGTGCCGAACTGAACGTGCGCTGATCGCCGAGGCCGCCCTGCACGTCGGCGAACCGGCTGAGCGCCCAGAAGTCGAGTCCTTCGTGGTACTGCAGCGGCGCTTCCTCACGCAGCCGCTTGAACAGCGGGTACGGATCGGCGATGAGGTCGACGTCGTAGGGGTCGTAGTAGAGGTCGCTCGTCGACGCCGTCGTCACGTGGCCGTCCTTCCGCTGGGGTGCACGATCGTCACTAACATACATGCGCGTATCTGACATACGTCAATGTTTGGAACGACGATTTGGCAGGATGACCTGATGGTGGAGCGTTGGACCAGGCAGCGGCGCGTCGAGCACACCCGCTCGCTGTTGGTCGACGCCGCCGAGGACGTGTTCGCGCGCAAGGGGTTCGACGCGGCGACTCTCGATGACATCGCCGACACCGCCGGTTACACGCGGGGTGCCATATACGCGAACTTCGGCGCCAAGGAGGATCTGTTCCTCGCGGTCAGCGACCGCTACTGGCGCAGATACTTCGAGAACTTCACCGAGGTCTTGGCGTCGGTGGCCCACATCGGCGAGGTCGAACTGGACCAGATCGCCAACAGGTGGCGTCAGATCTCCGAGACGGGGGGCGCTCAGCACGCCGCGCTGGGTTACGAATTCACCCTGTACCTGCTTCGCAACCCCGACGCGAAACAGCGCGTCGCCGCCAAGCGGCAGGAGGTCGTCGAGGAGCTGACGGACTTCATCGTGCGCGGCATCGCACAGCTCGGCGTCACCCTGCGCATCCCCGCGACGACGTTCGCGCACATCCTGATCTCCACCAGCGACGCCGTCATCCTGTGCAGCAGGCTCGAGGATGACGTCGACCTCTACCGGCCGATGCTCGAGCTCTACATGTCCGCCTTGGTGCTGGACGCCCCCAAGCGCAAGTCACCCCGGCGCCGTTGATGCGATCACCCTGTGCGTCGTCGATCTGCCGACCGCTTTCCTGCTGTCCCGCAATCGAATCGCTCGGGACTGGGCACGGAGAAGACTCGAGTCGGCGGTACGCGCCACCCTTGCCCACGGCCCACCCACCCGAACCCGAACCAAGGAGTGAACCCGTGCCCATCACCACCACCTACGTCGACAACGTCGCCGTACTGAATCTCGGCGACGACGAGAACCGGTTCTCACTGCACTTCCTCGACGAGATCGACGGGCGTCTCGACGAGATCGCCAACGCCGGCGCCGCCGGACTGTTGACCACGGGCACCGGCAAGTTCTACACCAACGGTCTCGACCTCGACTGGCTGCTGGCGCACGGCGATCAGATGCAGTTCTACGTCGGCCGCGTGCACGCCCTCTTCGCCCGCGTGCTGACGCTGCCCATGCCGACCGCCGCGGCGCTCAATGGTCACGCGTTCGGGGCGGGAGCGATGCTCGCGATGGCCCACGACTACCGCGTCATGCGCGAGGACCGGGGTTACTTCTGCTTCCCCGAGGTCGACATCCGCATCCCGTTCACGACGGGCATGGCCGCGCTGATCCAGGCCAAGCTCACGCCCGCGGCCGCCGTCGCCTCCATGACGACGGGGCGCCGCTTCGGCGGGGCCGACGCGCTCCAGTTCGCCATCGTCGACGCCACCGCGGCCGAGGACGCCGTCACCGACGCGGCGGTCGGGCTTCTCACCCCGCTGGGTGGCAAGGACCCTGGCACCCTTGGCGCCATCAAGAACACGATGTTCGCCCCTGCCGTCGCCGCCCTCGCGGCCGGGTAGGACCGATGCCGAACCGGATCCGATCCTTGCTCGGGGTGCGCTACCCGGTGGTCCAGGCGCCGATGACGTACATCGCGCGAGCGGAGCTCGCGGCCGCCGTCTCCGAGGGTGGCGGCCTCGGCATGATCGAGACCCTGACCCCGGACGGCCGCGCCGACCTGCACCGGGTGCGCGAGCTGACGGACCGGCCGGTCGCGGCCAATCTGATGATCCAGGGCTGGAAGAAGGATCCGTCGATCGTCGACGCCTTGGTCGCGGCGGACGTCCGCCACGTCTTCACGTCCGCGGGCGACCCCGCGCTGTTCACCGACCGTCTTCACGACGCGGGCATGACCGTCGTGCACGTCGTGGGATCGCTGCGGGCCGCGCTCAAGGCCGAGGACGCCGGGGTCGACGCGCTGGTGGTCGAGGGCGTGGAGGGCGGCGGGTTCAAGTCCACCCTCGGTGCGTCGACCATGGTGCTGCTACCGCTCGTCGCCGAGCGGGTCGACCTGCCGATGCTGGCCGCAGGCGGGATCTGTGATGCGCGCTCGGCCGCGGCGGCGCTGGTCCTCGGCGCGGAGGGCGTGCAGATG
>NZ_JBOGDD010001145.1:0-2469 GCF_050701675.1 Mycobacterium sp.
GCGCTGTTGAGACTCTCTGCGGTACCCGAACCCGCGGGGTGATCGTGCTGCGGCCGGAAGAAGTCGGGCAGCAGACGCAGCATCGTGTCATCCTCGGGCGGCTGCGAGTGCCCAGTACGCATTCCCGTGAGCTCTTCGAGTTCATCTGTGGGCGAAGAGGTTTCGCGGTCGACCAGCATGTCCATCAACGAGTTGACCAGGCTTTGCAGCAGCGTCGCCTCGTGCGCGGCGAGCGCGGACCGAAAGCGCGTACCCTCCGCGGTTTCCACACGCTTCCACTTCCGCACGCCATGTACTCCCGGAGCTCAGCGATCCTGCTGCATCGTGGCCCACAGGCCCGCTGCATGCAGTTTGGTGACGTCGACCTCCATGGACTCCCGACTGCCCGCGGAGACCACGGCCTTACCCTCCTCGTGCACCTGCAGCATGAGTTTGGTGGCGTGCGGCTCGTTGTAGCCGAAGAGCTTCTGGAACACGTAGGTCACGTACGACATCAGGTTCACCGGATCGTCCCACACCAGGGTCACCCATGGGCTGTCGGTAGCCTCGTCTTCCCCGACGTCCGGATCGACCCTACGTTCCTCGCGAGTCCCCGGCTGGGTCCGCGCTGGCGTAACCATGCCGACCAGAATAGACGGGAGCTGACTGACGCTCCGAACGGCTACGGTTGCCACTGTGACTTCCGACGAGCGCTTGCGCGAGGAGAGTGCTACGAGCGACCAGCACTTGCGCGGGGAGTACGCGACGACGGCACTGCTCACCGACAAGTACGAGCTGACGATGCTTGCGGCCGCACTCCGCGATGGCACCGCCCACCGGCGGACCACCTTCGAGGTCTTCGCGCGCCGCCTGCCCGACGGAAGGCGCTACGGCGTCGTCGCAGGCACGGGACGTTTCCTGGATGCCTTGCCGCAGTTCACCTTCGACGACGGCGATCTCGAGCCGCTCAAGGAGTTCCTCGACGAGGAGACCTTGGCGTACCTGGCCGACTACCGGTTCACCGGCGACGTCGACGGATACGCAGAAGGCGAGTTGTACTTCCCGGGTTCCCCCGTGTTGTCCATCCACGGCACGTTCGCCGAGTGCGTGCTGTTGGAGACGCTGGCGCTGTCCATCCTCAACCACGACTGCGCGATCGCATCGGCTGCAGCCCGGATGGTGTCCGCAGCCAGGGGACGGCCGCTCATCGAGATGGGCTCGCGGCGCACCCACGAACAGGCAGCCGTCGCCGCCGCGCGGGCCGCCTACGTCGCCGGCTTCAGCGGATCGTCGAACCTCGAGGCGCAGCGCCGGTACGGCGTCCCCGCGCTCGGGACCAGCGCCCACGCGTTCACGCTGCTGCACACGACGCCGGACGGGCCCGACGAGCAGGCCGCGTTCAAGGCGCAGGTAGACGCGCTCGGCGTCGGAACGACGCTGCTTGTCGACACCTACGACATCACCACCGGGGTGGCCAACGCCGTCGCCGTCGCCGGCCTGGAATTGGGCGCGGTTCGCATCGACTCCGGCGATCTCGGCGTCCTCGCACGGCAGGTCCGCGACCAACTCGACGGGCTGGGAGCCACCAACACCCGGATCGTCGTGACCAGCGACCTCGATGAGTTCGCCATCGCCGCCCTGCGCGCCGAGCCGGTCGATTCGTACGGGGTGGGCACCTCCCTCGTCACGGGATCCGGCGCACCGACCGCGGGGATGGTCTACAAACTCGTCGAGGTAGACGGCGTTCCGGTAGCCAAGCGCAGCAGCCACAAGGAGTCCCATGGCGGCCGCAAGCAGGCACATCGGCTGGCCAAGCGGACGGGCACCGTCGTCGAGGAAATCGTGCACCTTGCCCACAACCCACCGGTCGAGCCCGCCGGACTGGTCGCCACCGCGCTCGCCCGCCCCCTGGTGCGCGCGGGCGAAGCGGTCGCGGACCGGGATCTCGCCTCGGCGCGCGAGCGCGTCGCGGCCGGTCTGCAGAGCCTGCCGTGGGACGGCCTGAAACTCTCCCACGGCGAACCCGCGATACCCACCCGCATGGCCGACGCCACGCGCACGGCCTGAGGAGGAGACACGGGCGGCGTCAGGGATCTGCTGGACAAGGCCGTTTCCGCACTCGGCGGCACGGAACGCACCGGCCAGATCGAGATGGCGGAGGCGGTCGACCACGCCTTCGAGACCGGCGAGCACCTCGCCGTCCAGGCCGGTACCGGCACCGGGAAGTCGTTGGCCTATCTGGTGCCCGCGATCATGCGCGCGATCGCTCGCGCCGAACCCGTGATCATCTCGACGGCCACGATCGCGCTTCAACGTCAGCTGTTCGACCGCGACCTACCGCGACTGGCCGACGCGCTGGCGGGCGAAGTGCCGAGACGCCCCGAGTTCGCGCTTCTCAAGGGTCGCGGAAACTACCTGTGTCTCAACAAGATCAACAACGGATCGGCGACCGAATCCGCTGACGACTTGCCACAGGAGGAACTCTTCGAC
>NZ_JBOGDD010001146.1:0-6605 GCF_050701675.1 Mycobacterium sp.
AACTACAACAAGGCCTGGGAGGCCTTCGACGCGAAAGACCTGGCCGCGTCGTTGGCCAGGGCCAGGATGGAACTCACCCTGGCCGTCGACGGCCGGGCATCGACGGTCGAGCGCGGACTGATCGACGCGCTGGCCGCGCGCTTCCCCACCGACGACGCCTCGGACGCTGAGGCCCTGACCGCCGGTCACGGGGGCTACGCCGACGCCATGACCGTCCTGGCCGAGGTCTACCCCTACGACGCCGACGTGCAGGCACTGGCCGCGGACGCGTTGATGAACGTCACCGCCTGGGCGTTGTGGGACACCAGGACCGGTGAGCCGGCACCGGGGTCGCGCGTCGTGGCGGCCAAGCGGATCCTCGACGACGCGCTGGCCACCGCGGCGGGCCGCGTTCATCCCGGCGTGCTGCATCTCTACCTGCACGCCATGGAGATGTCGGCGCGACCCGAGGACGCGCTGCCCGCTGCGGACCTGTTGCGCGGCCTTGTCCCCGACGCCGGTCACCTCCAACACATGCCAAGCCACATCGACGTGCTGTGCGGCGACTATCGGAGCTCGGTCGTGGCGAACAACGCTGCGGTGCAGGCGGACCGGCGCTTCGTCGAGCGCGCGGGCCCGCTGAACTTCTACTCGCTCTACCGGGCGCACGATCTGCACTTCATCGTGTATTCGGCGATGTTCCTCGGCCAGTACGCGACCGCGACGCAGGCCGCCGACGAGCTCGCGGCGCAACTCACCCCCGAGCTGCTCGCGATCGAATCACCGCCCATGGCCGACTGGCTGGAGGCGTTCGTCCCCCTGCGGGTGCACGTGCTGATCCGCTTCGGGCGGTGGGACGAACTGATCGCGCAACCGCTGCCCGAAAAGGTCGACCTGTACTGCACCACCGTCGCGACGATTCACTACGGCCGCGGCGTGGCGCACGCCGCCAAGGGGCAGCTCGAGCAGGCGCTCGTCGAGCAGCAGGCCTTCGCCGCTGCGTACGCCGGGATCCCGGAGAGCCGCTACCTGTTCAACAACACCAGCCGCGACATCCTCGCCGTCGCCGCAGCCATGCTGGACGGCGAAATCGCTTACCGCCAAGGTCGATTCGACGAGGCATTCGAACACCTGAGACGCGCGATCGAACTCGACGACTCCCTCCCCTACGACGAACCCTGGGGCTGGATGCAGCCGACCAGGCACGCCTACGGGGCGCTACTGCTGGAGCAGGGACGCGTCGACGACGCCGCTGCGGTGTATGCCGCCGACCTCGGGCTGGATCCCACGTTGAGCCGCTCGTCTCAGCATCCCGCCAACGTGTGGAGCCTGCATGGCTACCACGAATGCCTGAAGCGGTTGGGTCGCAACGACGAAGCGATCGTCATCGGCCAGCAGCTCGGCCTGGCCCGCGCCAGGGCCGACGTGCCGATCCTCGCGTCGTGCGCATGCAGGCTCGACGTCGACGAGCCGGGTTGTTGCGACTAAGCGTCACATTCGTCCATCTCAGCCGAACGCCACCCGCTCCAACCAGAAGTCGAGGAACGCGGTATCCCCCTCGATGCTCGCCGCCGACACCGGCAGCCGCCGATACAGGATCAACAGGAGGTCGGTCACCGGCCCGCGTAGCCCCGCAGTGGTGGTCTCGTCGCCGCGGCGCCACGTGATCGCATCGCCCGTGAAGTCCATGACCCAGTGGCCACCGGTGTCGGTGGCGTACAGTCCCACCGTCCGGCCTGGGCCGAGCAGCTCCCGCATCCACGGGTGTACGTCGAAGTGGAATGGCGCGCAACCCAGTTCGAGCCACTCCTCGACACCGTCGACGGCGACGAAGTTCGCGACGACGTAGTCGACTCCGAGCGCCAACGCCGCGTCAGCCCTGTGCACCGCGGTCTCGTGGGTGAAGCGGCGCGCATAGAAGGCGCTCCCACCGCCGGGGACGGGGCACCACATCTGCGCGTCGGCACCCGCCGCACGCAGGGTGGCCGCGAGGTCGACGCCCGCCGAGCGCAGCGCGGCCGCCAGCTCGCCCGGATCGTCGCCCGTCGCCCCCGAAAGGTCGCGCAGCGCCGTGTCGGGGGGCGGCGAGCTCGCTCGTCCAGCGACGATCTCGCGCGCCCAGCGCAGACCTCCATCGACGTGGCTGGCCAACTGCGAGACGTTCCAGCCCGGACACGACGGCACCGCGACGGTCACGTCGGCGCCGTCGAGATGGTCGGCGAACAGGTCGGCCTGCGCCACGATCTCGGTGCAGTACCGGTCGAAGTCGGTCAACGTGCGAACCCCTGTCTCTTCTGCCCACTCATACCGGGTACGACTCCTCCCGCGTGTCGGAATCATCGCGGCGAGTCGTTCTCTATCGTCGATGAGCGTGACACGCGCGTGGGATCGGGTGCGAAGCTACGTGCGCAGCGCTCCGCTGACCTATTCCTGGCTGGCCGTGCTGCTCTCGACGACGCTGATCCAACACTCGCTGACCGCACGCACGCTGCGGACGATCCTGCAGTCCACGTCGACGAACCTTCATCACCTGGCGTCCGATCCGCTGCGAGTGCTGTTCCAGAGCCTGCTGTGGATCGACGGTAGCTACTGGTGGCCCTATCTACTGATCTTCACGGTGTTCTTGGCGCCCGCCGAGCGGTGGCTTGGGCATCTGCGCTGGGCGGCCATCGGACTGATCTGCCACGTCGGCGCGACTTATCTCGGCGAGGGCTATCTCTACTGGACCATCCAGGAGTCTGCGGCGTCCCCGCGCCTGATCGACGCGCGCGACGTCGGCGTGAGCTACTTCGTCGTCGGCATCGTCGGAGTGCTGTTCTATCGGATTCCACGCCGCTGGCGCTGGGGTTACCTCGCCGCCGTGGTCGTCGTCGTCGGCGGCGCCTTGGTGTTCGCCACCAACTTCACCTCGCTGGGGCACCTGTGCGCACTGCTCATCGGACTGGCCTGTTACCCGCTCACACGCCGACGCCGAAGGTCCGCGCCTGCGTACACTCCGGCTGTGGCGATCAGCGATGACGACCTCGTACACCTACGCCGCTGCGTGGAGTTGGCCAGCGAGGCGCTCGAAGCGGGCGACGAGCCGTTCGGCTCGCTTCTGGTCGACGGCGACGGGACGGTCCTCGCGGAGGATCGCAACCGGACCAAGGACGGCGACGCGACCCGTCACCCCGAGTTCGAGCTGGCACGCTGGTCCGCGGCCAACCTCAGTGCCGACGAACGGGCGCGCGCCAGCGTCTACACCTCCGGCGAACACTGCCCGATGTGCTCGGCCGCACACGCCTGGGTGGGGCTGGGGCGCATCGTCTACGCGACCTCGTCAGCCCAGCTGGTGGTGTGGCGTACCGAGTGGGGACTCCCGCCAGGGCCCGTTGCCGCACTGCCGATTTCGGTGGTGGCACCGCACGTTCGGACGGACGGGCCCGCGCCGGAACTAGAGGAAGCCATGAAATCGCTCTACGAGTCGAAGTTCAAACCGTGACGGACCCGGCGTGGGTCGAGCACGCACTCTGGTGGCAGATCTACCCCCTCGGCTTCGTCGGCGCGTTTCCCGCCGACCCTGCCCCCACCGCCGACGAGCACCGGCTGCGCCGCATCGCCGCGTGGCTCGACCACGCCCTGGAACTCGGTGCATCCGGCATTGCACTCGGCCCGGTGTTCGCGTCGGCGACCCACGGGTATGACACGATCGACCACTACCGGATCGATCCGCGTCTCGGTGACGAATCCGACTTCGACCACCTCGTCGCGGAGGCCCGCGGCCGTGGCCTGCGCATCCTGCTCGACGGCGTCTTCAACCACGTCGGCGCCGACTTCCCCCGATACCAGGACGCCCTCGCGGGTGGTGACGACTCGTGGTTCAGCAAGCGGGGCAACGGTTTCGCGACGTTCGAGGGCCACGATGGCCTGATCACGCTCAACCACGGCAACCCCGCCGTCGCCGACTACGTCGCGGACGTCATGTCGCACTGGCTGCGCCGCGGCGCCGATGGCTGGCGGCTGGACGCCGCGTACGCGGTACCCGACCGCTTCTGGGCTCAGGTGCTGCCACGGGTGCGCAGCGAATTCCCTGACGCGTGGTTCGTCGGTGAGGTGATCCACGGTGACTACGCCGCCACCGTCTCCACGGCGACGTTCGACTCCGTCACGCAGTACGAACTGTGGAAGGCGATCTGGAGCAGCCTCAATGACGCCAACTTCCACGAGCTCGACCACGCGCTGCGCAGGCACGACGACTTCCTCGACACGTTCGTGCCGATGACGTTCGTCGGCAACCACGACGTCACCAGAATCGCCAGCCGGGTCGACGACGCCCGACACGTCGATCACGCACTCGTTCTCGTGCTCACCATCGGTGGCACCCCGAGCGTGTACGCCGGTGACGAGTGGGCCTACCGCGGCGTCAAGGAGGAGCGCTTCGGGGGCGACGACGCCGTCCGTCCGGAGTTTCCGGCCAGTCCAGACCAGGCAGAGCACTTGGGCCACGACACCTTTCGCCTTCATCAGCATCTGATCGGTCTGCGCCGACGCCACCCGTGGCTCCACACTGCGCGGACGTCACCGTTGCACCTGGCCAACAGCCAGTACGTCTACCGAACCGGGTCGGACGACGGATCGCTGGTGGTGGCACTGAACGTGGACGACTCGCCGTTGCGAATGTCGTTGTCCGAACTCGGGATCGGCAGCGGTCGCATCGTCGCGGGCTCCGGCGCCCCTGCCGAGGCCGTCGTCGACCGCCTCGACGTCGAGCCGCACGGCTGGGCTGTCGTCGCGGTCTAGCGTCCGCAGTCGTCTCGGGTAATACCATGTGGCACCGACATTTTCAGCATTTGACGGCGTGGTTGTCCACAGTCGGTGGTTCATCCACAACCTGGGGTTTTGGCCTGGCATGGGTCGGAACGGTCGTCTAGATTCGAAAGTATGTTCGAAGAGTTGGTGACCGGGACCGCGGGGACTCGCGGGGCTTCCGCCGTCGATGCCTGGACCCGGGTTGAATCCGCGGCGTGTGCGCGGCGGTTGGCCGCGATGGTCACCATGCTCGATGCTGCGCATGCCGCCGACGGCTCGGCTGATCGTGAGCAGTGGTGCATCGACAACTGGGCCGCGGTGTGTGCCCACATCGGCGCCACCGCATGCATGACCAGCGGAACCGCCTCTGCACTGTTGCTGGTGGGCACCGCGCTGCGGGACCGGTTGCCGAAGGTGCAGGCCCTCTTCATGGCGGGTGTGATCGATTACCGGATGGTCAAGGCCATCGTCACCCGCAGCATGCTGATCACCGACCCCGAGGCCCGTCGCGCCCTGGACACCGCCCTAGCAGAGGCGTTGACGACGTGGGAACCGATGTCGATCGAGAAGACCGAACAGAACATCGACACATTCATCGAACAGGTCGACCCGCACGCAGTACGCCGCACCCACACCAAGGCCCGCTCCCGCTCGGTGGACATTCACGTTGAGGATGGCACCGGGTTGGCCATCCTGTTCGCGACCTTGTTCGCGACCGACGCCACCGCCCTGGACGGTCGTTTGAATGCCCTGGCCGACACCGTCTGCCCTGCTGACCCCCGAACCAAGGATCAACGCCGCTCCGACGCGATAGGCGCCCTGTCCCACGGCGCCGACCGGCTGATGTGCCTCTGCGATGTGCAGGATTGCCCCGCCGCGGCCAACCCGCCCTCGACCGGGGTGGTCATCTACATCGTGGCCCACCAAGACACCATCAGCGGACCCCCCATTCCCGACGGACCCCAAGATCCCGATGGACCCGACGCACCTGAGGATTCACCAGCCCCCGACGATGCCGAGAGTCCCGACGATCACGACGACGCCTCGGTCCCCGACGACTCCGGTTCTGCCGGCGATCCCGACAGGGCCGCCGCCGACTCCTCCGCCGACGAGTGCGCGGGCCTCGACGGTCACCCGCCGCCGATGTTCTCCAAACCATTGCGCGAGCTGACCTGGACCGACCTCACCACACCCGAACACGGCCCACCGGCCACCATCCGCCCCGCCGCCATGATGGGCGGACAATTCCTACCCGGCGTGATCACCCGCCGCGCCGCCCTGAACGCCACCCAGACGGTGATCATCCATCCCGGCCTGGCGCCACCCGAACCCCACTACCGCCCGTCCAGGGCACTGGCCGACTTCGTTCGCTGCCGCGATATGACGTGTCGGTTCCCGGGCTGCAAACAACCCGCCACCATCGCCGACGTCGACCACACGATTCCGTGGCCGTACGGCCCGACGCAGGCCGCCAACCTCAAATGCCTATGCCGCGGACATCATTTGCTCAAGACTTTCTGGGGCGGGGAGGGCGGCTGGCACGATCAGCAGCTCCTTGATGGCACGGTCATCTGGACGGCACCCGACGGGCGGACTCACGTCACCACGCCGGGGAGTCGGCTGCCGTTCCCAGAACTGTGCCAACCCACTGCAGCGGTCAGCCCCGTCGAGGTGCCCGCCCGGCGAGCCCACACCGCGGGGTTGAGGATGCCGCGCCGTAGAACCACGAGGGCCCAAGACCGGGCCCGCCGCATCCACGACGAACGCACACTCAATCGGACCCTGGCCGAAGCTGAAGCCGAAGCGCACGGGCCGTCGCCCAACACTGTCGGATAGTT
>NZ_JBOGDD010001147.1:0-3615 GCF_050701675.1 Mycobacterium sp.
GGTCGCGGATGCGCGCGGTCGACGAGCTTGCCCACGAACGGCGCAAGCACGCCCGTCGCGATCGCCATCGGCGCCGTCAGCAATGCCGCCCTGGTCGGGGACAGCCCGCACACCGCCTGCGCGTAGAACATCACCGGAAGGACCATCGCGGTCACGGTGAAGCTGATCACGGCGATTCCGAGGCTGGACAAGCTGAAGTCGTTGTCGCGGAAGATCTTCAGCGGTATCAGCGGCTCGCCTGCGTTGACCGCCTGCCAGTAGACGAAGCCCGCCATCGCGACGACGCCGGCCAGCACCATGGCCCAGATCCAGAGCGCCCAGTCGTGCGACTGGCCCTCCTGCAGCGCGAAGACCACCAGGAACATGCCGACGCCGGACAGCACCACGCCGATCGCGTCGAAACCATGCTGCTTCCCGGTCGGTAGCGACGGGACGAAGACGAAGGCCAACACCAGGCCGAGGACGCCGATGGGCACGTTGACGATGAAGATCCACTGCCAACCCAGTCCGTCGACCAGGACGCCGCCCGCCAGCGGGCCGACCAGAGTGGCGACACCCGCCGTGGCACCCCACACGCTCAATGCCACACCACGGCGCTCAGGCGGGAAGATCCGCGTGATCACCGACAGCGTCTGTGGTGTCAGAAGCGCCGCGCCGATCCCCTGCACGACACGGGCGGCGACGAGTACCTCGATGCTGCCCGCAAGTCCGCACCACAGCGACGCCGCGGTGAAGACCGCCAGCCCGACCAGGTACAGGTTCCGTGGCCCGAACCGGTCACCCAGCCTGCCCGCCAGCAGCAGTGGCACCGCGTAGGCCAACAGGTACGCACTGGTCACCCAGATGACCGCGTCGTAGTCCGCGTTGAGCGCGTCCATGATCGACGGGTTCGCGACCGAGACGATCGTGGCGTCGAGAAGGATCATGAAGAAGCCGACGAGCAGGGCCCACAGTGCGTTCCACGGGTTGTCGGTCCGAGGCCGCAGAATTGGCACCGCCGAGGTCATTGCGATGCCTCGCCGGAGCCGGTCGCTTCGCCCGCCCGGACGCGCAGCAAGGCGGTCCGTGGCATGGCGGCGCGGGGCACCGGAGAACGATTCATTGTCTGCAGCATTTACTCGACCGTGCGTTGCGAGGCTATTGCGCCGACGCTACGGATTGGCCGGTGTCCCGACAAGTCGGCTGCCCAGGCGTGTCACTGGCAAACGGTGCAGTTCACGCAGCGTCGGGTACCGCGCCCGCCAGTGCGCCAACCTCGTCGTCGGCCGAGCCGGAGACGCCCACCGCGAGCAATGCCACCAACGCGACCACCGCGCCCACCGTCATGACCACAGCGAGCGCCAGCTCGTCGTTGCCGAGCACGCCGACCAGCGGAGCCACGGCCGCTCCGAGACCGAACTGCCCGGCGCCGAGCAGCGCCGCCGCCGTGCCTGCGGCATCGGGGTGACGGGACAATGCCACCGCGGGTGCGTTGGGGATGACGAAGCCCATCGCCCCCAGGATGGCCCATACGGGCAGCACGAAGGCGGCCAGTCCGCCGACCCCCGCCGCGGCCAACCCGACGAACACCGCGCCCGCAACCGCGGATGCCGCCAGCGCCCACACCGTGATCATCCCCGGGGTGAACCGGCGCAGGAGCACCACGTTGAACTGCGTCGCCGCGATGAGTGCAATCGCTCCCGCTCCGAAGACCAGCGCGAAGGTCTGCTGGTCGAGACCATGGCGGCCCTGCAGCACGAACGACGCGCCTGCGACGTAGGCGAACAGTCCCGACATGCCCAACGCTGCGACCAGGACGAGGATGACGAAACGCTTGTCCCGCAGCAGCTCGCCGTAGGTGGCCAGGATGCCGCGCACCTTCAGCGGCCGTCGATGCGACACCGGCA
This sequence comes from Mycobacterium sp., assembly GCF_050701675.1. Lineage (GTDB taxonomy): Bacteria > Actinomycetota > Actinomycetes > Mycobacteriales > Mycobacteriaceae > Mycobacterium. Next base: position 1,887 of record NZ_JBOGDD010001147.1, read on the forward strand.
GGGTCTCGGGCAGGGCCAGCACCGCGAGGAGAAGAAGCAGGCCCGCGAGCACCACCAGGACGGCGAACACCCAGTGCCAAGAGAAGCGCAGCAGCACGGCCGCCCCGAGCGACGGCGCCACCACCGGCGCCACGCCGAGCACCAGCATGAGCCTCGACATGACGGTGGCGGCCGTGTTGCCCGCGAACAGGTCGCCGACGACCGCGATCGCGACCACCGCCGCGGCAGCCGCGCCGACGCCCTGCAGTCCCCTGGCGATGCCGAGCACCACGATGCTCGGCGCGAAGAGGCACAGCAACGAAGCGAGCATGTGCAGCACGATGCCCGCCATCAGCGGCCGGCGACGACCGAGCGAATCGGAGAGCGGACCGATCAGCAGCTGACCGATGGCCAGGCCCGCCAGGGTCCCGGTGAGGGTCAGCTGCACCACCGACGACGACACCGAGTAGTCCTCGGCGATCCGCGGGAGCGCCGGCAGGTACATGTCGATGGTCAGCGGGCCCAAGGCGACGAGCAGGCCCAGCACGACGATCATCCGGGTCTGACTCGGCACCGGCGTGCCGTCGGCCGACAGCGACCGGGCGGGTACAGCACTCTCGAGGTCCACGTGTCCAGATGCTGCCATGACTTTGTTTAGCAACGGTTACCAATTTTTTCTTCCCAGGGTGAACGGTGACCGATCTCACCCGTGGGCACGCACAGGAACCGTGGTTCGTTGAGCAGGCATCACGATGGGTATGTCAGGGATAACCTGAGCTCGCCCGTCCGGACCTGGAGGCCCACCACATGAGCGCTCGTTCCAGCGCCAAGAGCCAACTGCCCGCCACCGGCAAGGAGGCTGCCGAGGACCCAAGCGTTGCGGCGCGCGCGCTGTCCCAGATCATCGAACGTGGCGCTCGCGTGCAGGCTCCTGCCGTCAAGGCCTACGTCGAGCGACTCCGCGAGCACAGCCCCGACGCGACGCCAGCCGACATGGTCGAGAAGCTGGAGAAGCAGTACCTTGCCGCCGTGATGGCCAGCGGCGCGGCCGTTGGCTCCGCTGCGGCCTTCCCCGGCATCGGCACGCTGGTGGCCATGTCTGCCGTCGCCGGTGAAACCGTCGTGTTCCTCGAGGCGACGGCGGTGTTCGTCCTGGCCGTCGCCGAGGTCTACGGCATTCCCGCTGAACACCGCGAGCGCCGCCGCGCGCTGGTGCTCGCGGTGCTGGTCGGCGACGACGGCAAGCGCGCCGTCGCAGACCTCATCGGTTCGGGTCGGACCGGCGGCGCGTGGCTGTCCGACGGCGCGGCGTCGCTCCCGTTGCCCGCGGTGTCACAGCTGAACGGGCGACTGCTCAAGTTCTTCGTCAAGAAGTACGCGCTGAAGCGTGGGGCGATCGCCTTCGGGAAGATGCTCCCCGTCGGCATCGGCGCGGTGATCGGCGGCGTGGGCAACCGGGCGATGGCCAAGAAGATCATCGGGAACGCCCACGGCGCATTCGGGGCACCGCCTCCGCGGTGGCCCGCGACGCTGCACGTTTTGCCAGGGTCACAGTCGCGGGCGCTGCCCGCGCCGGAGCTGTAGGACGGGTACTCCAGTGGGCCCGAGCGCTTCGCACGCGAAGCGACCGCTGGAACGGGATCGGCCGCCGTTGACGTCGGCTCGATGTGACAAGTGGCGTTGGCCGGTACGCGTTGCGCCGGAAGCGCTAGCCTTTATGCGGCAACGAGCGAGCGGCAGACGGCGCGCC
>NZ_JBOGDD010001148.1:0-6323 GCF_050701675.1 Mycobacterium sp.
CCTTCGCCCAGGCCCCAGGGCCCGCCGACATCCCGGCAGTCGACGGCGTGAACGTCGAACTGCCGCCGCCGCCCGCCCCCGAATTGCCACCACCCGGACCGGAGCTGCCCCCGGCCCCCGACGGCGCACCGACCGCGATCTAGTCCGCCGGGCTCCCCGGGTCTCGAGACGTCCCCGGTAAGATCGCGCCGTGGTCGATACGCCCGTCCAGCAGATCGCGAGTTTGCGAGAGCGGAAGAAGGCGCGGACTCGGCTGGTGCTGATCGATGAGGCGATCGACCTCTGCCTGCGACATGGCTACGAGAACACCACCATCGAGCAGATTTCCGAGGCAGCCGACATTTCGCCACGGACGTTCAACCGGTACTTCGCGTCGAAGGACGCGGTGTTCATTGCGGTGCTCGACGACCTGGCGAATGAGATCGTGGCAGAACTGGTGGCGCACCCTTCAGCGCTGGGCCCACTCGAGGAACTCCGCGCCGCTCACATGGCGGTGCTGAGCCGCGTCGCCCAACGCCCCCTTGGCGGCCTCACGGCGGAGCGCATCGTGCTGAGCCTTCGGGTCGTGTACTCCTCGCAGGCGTTGCGTCAGGCCGCCATCGAGTATCGGAGCGAGCCGGCGATGGAGACGTTGGCAAACCACATGGGCGTACCGGTCGGCGACAAGCGGCTCGAGTTGGCCGTCGCGCTCTTCGCCACGACGATCGTCAGCGCCTGTACGGACATGGTGACCGGCGCTCCCGACGCGCCTTTGGGACCGACCGGCGTCATGGAACGGCTCGAAGAGACACTCGGCGACGTCGCGCACTTCGCGGCCGCGTTGCAACTTCCCTGAGCTAGCGTCGCATCCGCGCGCCGAGGACCGCGATGGCGATCCCGACCAGGGCGATGATCGGACCGAGGATGGACCAGGTGGTGGTCCCGCTCATCGGACTACCGCCGACGACCCCGAAGCCCTGTAGGGCGAAGAGCAGCCCGAACAACGTGACGATGACTCCGAGCCCCAGAACGACTATGCGCATGGGTCGAGATTAGTCTGCTCCGCCGTCGACCGTCGTTGGGCGGCGCGTCGCGCCCCACAGACCGACGCCGACGCCGACGACGGCACCCCCGAGACCGATGAGCTGCTGCGAGCGCGTCAGATCGTGGTGCACGCGCAGGCCGCCGACGAGGTCGGCAGCGTCAGCCCCGCCGGAGGCCAGGAACCACCCGCGGGTGTTGCGGCCCCTCAGCGCGGCGGCGGTGAGGAGCCCGCCGATCAGCGCATCCCGGTATCCCATCGAGTGCAGCAGCAGTCGCGTCTGCCCCACCGCCTCCTGCTTGGTGCCCCAGAGCCGGTCCGCACGGGTCGGATCGACGAGGAACGAGATGCCCGAGGCCAAACGGATGCTGCCCGCGACGAGCGCGGCACGGTCGATCGACATGGCTCGCAGCCTAGGGCCTGGGCCGTGGATCATTGGAGACTTCGCCCGAAACCCGCGTCGCGCAGCGCCTGCGCCATCGATCCGGCGGCCGGCGTCGACTCCCGACTACCGGACTTCTTGGCGGGGAGTGCCTTTGGTCGCTCCCCACGGTTCTTCGGGTTGGGGGTCTTGGCCTGGCCACGCTGCTGCGGGGTGTCGTTGAGGCGCAGGGTCAGCCCGATGCGCTGACGGTCGACGTCAACCTCGAGGACCTTCACTCGCACCACCTGACCGGAGCGCACGACCTCGTGTGGGTCGGAGACGAAGCGATCGGACATCGCGGAGACGTGGACGAGGCCGTCCTGGTGGACGCCGACGTCGACGAAGGCACCGAACGCGGCGACGTTGGTCACCACGCCCTCGAGGACCATCCCGGCCTTCAGATCGGCCACCTTCTCCACGCCCGCGGCGAACGTCGCCGTCGTGAACGCCGGTCGCGGATCACGTCCGGGCTTCTCCAGTTCGGCGAGGATGTCGGTGACGGTGGGGATGCCGAACTGGTCGTCGGCGTAGTCGGCGGGCCGGAGCGAACGCAGTGACCGCTCGTCGCCGATCAGTTCGGCGAGCGTGACGCCCGACCGGTCCAGAATCCGCCGCACGACCGGGTACGACTCGGGGTGGACGCCGGATCCGTCGAGCGGATCTTCGCCATCGCGGATCCGCAGGAAGCCGGCACATTGTTCGAAGGCCTTGGGGCCCAGTCGAGGAACCTTCAGCAACGCCTTGCGGTTGCGGAACGGCCCCGTGGTCTCGCGGTGGGCGACGATCGCCTCGGCCAACGAGTCGGTAACCCCGGAGACCCGGGCGAGAAGCGGGACGGACGCGGTGTTGAGGTCGACCCCCACCGCGTTCACGGCGTCCTCGACGACTGCGTTCAGGCTGCGGGCGAGCGTGCCCGGTGACACGTCGTGCTGATACTGACCCACTCCGATCGACTTCGGGTCGATCTTCACCAGCTCGGCCAGCGGGTCCTGCAGTCGCCGTGCAATCGACACCGCTCCGCGCAGCGTCACGTCCAGGCTCGGTAGCTCGTGCGCGGCGTAGGCAGAGGCCGAGTACACCGACGCACCGGCCTCGCTTACCATCGCCTTGGCGGGAGCGGTGGCGCCGGAGGACCGGATATCGGTGATGAGTTCGGTTGCCAGCGTGTCGGTTTCGCGCGACGCCGTCCCGTTGCCGATGGCGATCAGGTCCACGCCGTGGCGTGCGACCAGCGCCGCCAGGGTGGCCTTGGCCGTATCCCATTGCCTCTGCGGCTGGTGAGGAAAGATCGCGCAGGTATCCACCACCTTGCCGGTGGCGTCCACCACGGCCACCTTCACACCGGTGCGGAAGCCGGGATCCAAGCCGAGCGTCGTGCGGGTGCCTGCCGGCGCCGCAAGCAGCAGGTCCTTGAGGTTCGTGGCGAACACGGCCACCGCGTCCAGCTCGGCGCGCTGGCGTAGCCGAACACGGGCGTCGACGGCCGCCGAGACCATCAGCCTGACCCGCCAGGCCAACTTGACGGTGGTCGCGAGCCAGGGTGCTGCCGGTGCCTTCGAGGACAGGTCGACGCCGAGAGTGCGAGCGACCATGGCGTGGTACACCTCGTCGTCGCCACCGTCGAGGTTGATGGCGAGGACCTGCTCCTTCTCCCCGCGCATGACGGCCAGCACACGGTGCGACGGCATGTTCTCCAACGGTTCCGAGAACTCGAAGTAGTCACGAAACTTCTGCGCTGCAGCACTTTTCGCGACCTCATCCGACCACGGCGCAGTCCTCAGTGAACCATCGGCCCAGAACTTGCCTCGGACCGCACCGACGAGTTCGGCATCCTCGGCTGCCCGCTCGATGAGGATGTGTCTGGCCCCCTCGAGGGCTGCGGCGGCGTCGGGAACGTCCTCACCGAGGAACTCGGCGGCGGTCTCATCGGGAACGACCGTCGGATCGGCAAGCAGCCGGTCGGCCAGGGGTTGCAGACCGGCTTCACGGGCGATCTGCGCCTTGGTTCGCCGCTTGGGCTTGTAGGGCAGGTAGATGTCCTCGATGCGCGACTTGGTGTCGGCGGTCATCAGGGCGGTCCTCAGCTCGTCGGTGAGCTTGCCCTGCTCATCGATGGAGGTCAGCACCGCCGTGCGCCGCTGGTCGAGTTCCCGCAGGTACCCGAGGCGCTCCTCGAGAGTCCGAAGCTGACCGTCGTCCAGGCTTCCGGTGACCTCCTTGCGGTAGCGGGAGATGAACGGAACGGTAGCCCCCTCGTCGAGGAGCCGGACGGCGGCAGCGACCTGCGCCTCGCGTACGGCCAGTTCCTCAGCGAGACGGGCATTTACGGACTTGACGCTTTGGCTCGGAGTCACGCGAAGACCCTAACGGATACCCCTGACTCAGCCGAGCCGCCGCTGCCGAGGCAACGAAGCATCCGAACGCCGACCAGCCTGCGAAGCCGGTCAGCCCGTTCTTCGCGAGCAGCACCAGCGCGACACCCGCGAGACACGTCATCGCGCCGGCGACGACGGACCGGGCTCCGGTGGCCGCGACCGGCGCATCCCACCACGGCAGCCGGCGATGCTCGAGCGGAGACAGCAGTCGGAACGTCATGACCATGACCACCGCGAACACGACCGCGCGCAGTACCAGCAAGCCCCAGAATCCTGGTGCGTGCACGTCGTAGGCGTCCGATCCGACGGCGTGCAGGCAGAACATGGAGACCGCGATCGCGGGAATGTGCCAGAGGTAGAGCGTCATGGCTCCGCCGTTGCCCACCGCGACGACCTGCCATACGCGGGGCCGGGCGGCCCATCGCCGGATCGCGCCCGCGACGCAGACGAACAGGCACGACATCCAGGTGCAGTGCAGCGCGAGCAGCACCGTCGGCGGTGACACGTTGGAGGTTCGCTCGACTCCGGTCACCACCAGCGCAACCTCGTAACGCCCCAGCACGACGAGCACCACCTGGGCGACGAACGCGGACGCGGCGACCGCGAGCGCCGCACGGGAGCCGATCAGGCGTCGCGCGTACGCAACGCCGATCACCACGGGGATCAGCCAGACGATCACGAAGTTCGCAGCCCCCGACGTGGGTGTGCCGACCGCGAATCGAATCTCGTCGACCGCCGCTGCGGCGACGAGCAGGGCAGCGACCACGCCTGCCACCGCACGCCCAGTGGACAGCCGTGTCAGCGCGGGCACGAAGGCGAGCACCACGAGGTACACGCCGAGAAACCACAGGAGTGCGACGCTCTCGCGTCCCACATCCTCCGCGGACGCCGCTCCGAGCGTCAGCCGTACCACCAGGAGACCCACCGTCCACGCCGCGAGGTACCAGAACACGGGTCGGCACAGCCGCTGCGCTCTGGTGAACAACCACGTGCCCCAAGGAGTGTCTGAGCGCCAGCCGTAGGCACCGGCCGCGCCACCGGCGAGGAAGAACAACGGCATCACCTGGACGATCCACGTGACGGGTTCGATCGCAGGTAGCGAGCCAAGGAGGTTGCCGATTCGCAGCCCGCTGGAGTCGATGGTGGCGAGCAGCAGTGCGCAGTGGCCGAACATCACGACCACGAGCGCGGCGAGCCGGGCGACGTCTACGGCGCGGTCTCGTCCTGGGGCAATGCCGTCGGGGATCCGGCGGGTATCGGGGTTGAGCTTGGAGAGCGGCATTCACTCAGACTGCCGGGCCACGGGCTGCAGCGGATGAGTAGGACTACGCGTCACCCGCACTTCATGCTCTACATTGCAACCGATGCGTTTCGCAACGATTCTTCTCGCCGTGCTGATCGGTGTGATGGCCTCGCCGGCAGCTCCTCGCGCGGCGGCCGAGCCGTCGCCGATGCCCGACCTCGGCGGCTACACGGCCGTGGCACCCGAGACGTTCGTCTCCGACGGCGAGGTCTACTTCCAGACTCCCGACGGACTGCTGTGCGCAATCCGTCCGAACGTAGGCGTCGCAGGGTGTGACGGACGCCTGCCTGCAACGCTGATCGGTGTCAATGAGATCGTCCTTGCGGCCGACGTCAACGCGCGAGGCCTGCGTGCAACGGCGAATCCCCGTTTCGTGAAACCGGCCGGCGGTGCCGCACCGGTGCTGCACGAGGGTCAGAAGATCACGTTCGCCGACTTCGAGTGCGCGGTTGGCCGCGGGGCATTCACGTTCTGCACGAAGGGGTTGCCTACGACGCAGTGGATGGTCGTGTCGCCCAGCCGGACCGCCATCGGTCCGGCGACGGAGGGTCTGCCACCGGGCTTCGCGGATCCGAACGACTTCGCCGTCGGCGATGACACCTACATCGTCGGCTCCGGTGCGAAGAACTTGTTTCCGGTATTCACCGTCGACGGCGGTCTCACCTGTTCGATAGTCGTCTACAGCGGTGGCGAAATCGGTTGCGACGGCCCGCTTCCCGGCGTTCTCGGCGGTGAGAACGAAGTCTTCGCGCAGCTCCCGGGCGCCACCGGAACGCGGCGCTCCAACAACCCCAAGTTCAGCACCCCCCACTACCCGGGGCCCATTCGACAGTTGCCCGTCGGTTATCGGGTCAACGGGATCAGCTCCACCTGCCTGGCCATCACCGGCGGGGTGGCGTGCTACGGCACCCTTGCCGGCCACCTGCAGGGATTCCAGGTCTCCCCCGACGGCGTGTCGACGTTCGGCGGTTGAGCGCCGCGTCGCCGCACGGCACCCGACGGCCATCTAAGGTGGCGTTCGTGAGAGGTGTCTTCGTCGCGATCGTCATTGGTCTCTCCGCCGTATCACTGGCCACCGCAGGTCCGGCGTACGCCGATCCGAACGACCAGCACTTCCTCGAGGTCCTTGCCGCCAACGGCCTCGGGTGCGGTCAAGGCGCATTCGACTGCACTCAGGGTGATGACGACATGATCCAGGTC
>NZ_JBOGDD010001149.1:0-16491 GCF_050701675.1 Mycobacterium sp.
TCCGATGACGGGGTGACGTGGTCAACGGCCGCGCTGCTCAACGCATACGGCACCAACGATGGATTGAACGACCAAGATCCGCATGTCAGCACCGACGGCAAGGGGACGTGGGTCGCGGTCTGGGAAGCCAGCACGAATGAGGTGTCTGGCGGCAGGTTATACGTGGCGCGATCCTTCGACAGCGCGGAGACGTGGACGCCGGCCTCGTTGCTGCAGACCGGCGGTGACGCAGGGCAATTGCCCACCGGCGCCCGCATCGAGACCGACCGGGCCGGTATCTGGGTCACCGCATGGTCGAGCAACGAGTCGCTCGGATCGACGATCGGCGATGACACTGACATTCTGTACGCGCGTTCCGTGCCGCCGCCGACCGCGTGTCTGAACTTCGAGATGGATGCGGCGGGGTTCACGGCGACCGGCCTCTGGCATCGTTCGACGATGTGCGGCGCTGAATCTCACGAGCACACCCTGTTCTCGGCCTTCTACTATGGCCAGGATCACTCCTGTAACTACGACACCGGCGGGCACAATGAAGGCACGCTCACCTCCCCGATCATTGATCTGGATGGGGTGGCTGACGCCTCGCTCCTGTTCCGCCATCTGTTGGTGAAGGAAAACACCAGCTTCGATTCGGCGACCGTCGAGATCGCCCAGGACGATGGCGCTTTCGCAACGCTTGCCGGTCCCTACGCGAACGGCCCAGCGGAGTTTCGCGATGAGACGGTCGATCTGAGCCCGTACGTCGGCCGCCGGGTCCAACTCCGATGGCGTTTTGATACGACCGACGCCTTCAACAACGGCTTCCTTGGCTGGCTCGTCGACGACGTGTCCGTTGTGAGCAGCGGCGCTTGCCTCCTGCCGACCCGGACACCAACGCCGACCGATACGGCGACCGTGAGTGCGACACCGACCGAGACGCCTGTTGCCACGGCGACCGGTACACTCACGTCGACGCAGACTGCGACCGAGACGCAGCCGCCGTCACCGACGGGGACTGCCACCGAGACCGTCGCACCATCGTCCACGGTGACAGCAACCGCAACGGCCCCGCTATGCGCTGGTGATTGTGCCGGGAACGGGACCGTGACGATCAACGATCTCATTTTGGCGGTGAACGTCGCACTCGGTAGCACCGCGCCCACAGAGTGCCCGGCTGCCGACCGAGATGGCGACGGGCACGTTGAGATCAACGAGCTGATTGGGGCCGTGAGGGCCGCGCTGATGGGCTGTTGAAAAGCGGCGCGGCCGACCTCATGGCGACTTGCATTCGGGTGCAGACTAGCCGCGCCCCCGCGACCGTGAGATCTTCCGATGGCGTGCGTTTGCGGTCGCCGTCATCATCGAACGAATCGAGCGCGCTGCCAATCCAGGGTCTGCGCGAATTCACCGCACTATGCGACTCAGGTAGAGTCACTCGACGAGCTGTACCGAAACGAGGGGAACACCACTACCTCGCGGCACGCGGAGGCGATCTGGGCGTCTGTAACGCAGCCTTGGTCTGAGGAACCGCAGCGACAGACGAGGTCGTGCATGGCGATGCCGCTGGGTCGACTCCTGCCGACGCCTGTCGCTTTCAACCCGCGTCGCGAGCCACGGCTGTATTCGCCTCCGTACCAACGGACAGGTGCGCGCGGTCTCCACCCCGTCGTGATCCGAGGGCAGTCCAGCGGACGACGCAATGGGACCGGCCTATACCAACCATTCGCGAATCCGCGGAAACATAGGTGGGAGCTGGGCAATGAGTGCGCCAACTTGCCTGCGTTGTTTCTCGTCAAAATCCAGAACCGCCAGCAGCTCTGTCCGCGAAGGCATCTCGGTGCAGTTGGTCATGGCCGCCTCCGACTGCAGCAAGTGAAGCCCGTGCGCGAACCAAAGCATCGCCTTCCGCGCCAACTGTCGCGTATCCGCAAGTTCCGTGGCAGCGATCGAATCGAGAACCCGGTTCCCGTGAACGAGATCACAGCGTAGGGCGTACAGCTCTTTGAAGCGTCTCCTGATCTTTTCTTCCACGGCGCGCGTGTCGCCGAGTATGACGCCAAGTCGCTTACCCACGCGCTGGATAGGCTCGGGTGGTCCACCACCCAGGAGCGCTTCCAGCGCCGTCATGTGCCACAACAGCTGGTCGATACCCCTCGTAAGGAAGGCACGGATGAAGTACGTCATCGCCACCTCGAAGAAGTGCCAGTGGTGGCCAGATGGGAATTTCCTCAGAGCACTATTCACTCGACAGCAGAACCCCTCCAACTGTCCACATGCCCCCTCGCTGACTTCAACGTCGATGACTCGAACCTCGAACTCCTCACCATCGACATCAGCCCTTGTCTCCGTTGCCAACACAGACGTGTCTGGCGCTGCGCGCGGCGGATCAAGGAGGTGGTCGCTGGACTCAAGGAAGAGAGGAATCTGGAGTTGCATCCAGCCGTCTGGCTGCTCACCACGCGCGCTTGGCGTCGCTAGCTCCCAGTCGAACAGCGCGAGCACGCGAAGAGCTTCTTCGATCGGTGCGGGAGGAAGACGATACGATGGGAAAGCGGACCCCATCGCACTTAGATCGACGGTCATGATCGTGGAGACCGGACGAACGGCCTCCTCTCGTTGAACCACCAGGAACCAGTAGGCACAGAGCTGAGCAGTATCTGCGACAGCGTAGCCGTAAAAGGATCGGCTGACATCCGATCGGAGGAACACATCCAACTCAGCCTTGGAAAATCGTCGTATCTCGAAGGTGCCGCAATCCAAGCGCGGTCTTGCGAACTCGGTGAATTCCAAGAGAGCGAGGTAGCGAATCGTCCGCACCCGTTGGCGAAAAGCATTGCAATAGGCATCGAAGAGATCCGATGGAGCGGCCGGCCAGACTGGCTCGCCGTAGCAGCCGCCCACCTTGAAGAAGGTCGATACCGCACGGCTCCAGCGATCATCCGACTTTGCCGAATGGAAATCATCGCGAAACTCGTCTCGCGTCGCGCGAACGAGTTCCTTGAATTGCGTCGATGCCTGGAGTGCGTTTACCGTAGCTGCGATCCCGGCCGCCCTATTTGGAATCACGGCGACAGGACTGCCGCCTCGCCTCGGGCGTTGCTCCGGTGCTCGCTGGGCTACAAGGGCCATGTAGGCATCGAAGGGCTGGTGCAGATGCTCCGTCATCGGTGTTCACGTTGCCGTCGCGGCGTCCACTCCGACGTGTTGATGATCCGTCCCAAGGACGATAGGCGAGACACCGTCCCCCGATAAGGGAAGCAGGGCCGTCCCCGACCGGGAACTCGGCGGCATGTTCTCGATTCCAGAGCTGTACGCAGGGCTTGAACACCGACGGAACGAGGCCACGCAGTCGATCGGCGCTCCATCGCCGTCAAGCTAGCGTGGCTGGCACCATGCGCAAGATCCTGGCTTGCCATACGAAGGCCGGGCGCGCCGCGGTCGTTTCGTTCGGCGTGACGGTCAGCGAATCTACCAACACGTCCCCACGCCCGGTGAGCCTCCCGCGGATGCATCCTCGGCTTACGGGGAACCGTTGAGGAATCTGACGATCTCGTCTCTCGCCGCTTTCGCGGCGCCCGGATAAGGATTGTACAGGTGCCTCACCAGTGATCGCTCGACGGCGTCGGGGAAAAGCGCGTTGGTTGCGCGCCGAAGTTCCACGAGCGCATCGTTCAGGACCGGGTCGTGAACCGCAAGCGGAAATCCGCCTGCCTTGGCGAGTGCAACATCAAGGTGACCATGCTCGGGAACTATCGAGCTGACAGACCGGTCAAAGAGGTTCGGGAGCTTGATGGTGAGATTGTGATTGATCTCACCGAGAACTCCCCGCAACGCCTCTTCCAACTCCGCACGGCTGTTCGGGATCTGCGTTCCTGCGGACAACTCACGAAATTCGATCCGGCCTGCGTGCCCTTCGTTGTCTCGGATCAGCCGCAGCTCTCCACGTAGCGTTTCCCTTACGTCACCGCCCAAGTCGACCAGGACGGTCCAGCGGCGTCCCTTGCTCAACGCATAGGCGAACGACTCCCAGTTCGGTGTGGCAACGATCACCTCGTTGTCGAGAGCATACGGCACGGTGCTGTCGCAGTACTTGAACGCCACGTCCAAGTTGTGGGACTCGCCGATCCCGAAATCCATGCGGCCCACATCCGTGCGCGACGCGGGAAACGCTACTGCAGGCGCCTCCGTCCATCGGGCACTTGGTACATCGACCACGGTGTCGCCTGTTTCGTCAACGAAGCGAAGCCGCGCCGTTGTCTTCTTGGCCTGTCCGGATGGATGCGCTGTGGTGGCGAGATTGCGAATGCGCATCCTCGCCACCTGCGCAGGGCGCGCGCGCCTGGTCATGCGGGCGCCGGGGTCATGCCCCGATCCTGCAACAGTGCCGCTCGTTGTGATTGTCGAGTTGTCGTCCCACTTCGTCTGGATGCCGAGGGTCTCGTCGACCACGTACGCCTTTTCGAGAACGAGCTGGGGTCGGTCGAGACCTACGTTCCGTTGCTGTGCGTCAAGCGCTTTGAGCGTTGCGACACCATGGTGGCGAGGGGGCAGGACGATCGGTCGGTATTCGATACGTTTCCCCTCGAAGCCGCCTTCGCGGGCCAGCAGAGCGAGGAGACCGGACTGGTCGCGTTGATCCTCCAGATCGAGACCCTGCCTCGCGCTGAACGGCAGCGGTAGGTCGCCGACACCGATTCCATGATAACAGAGCGGTACGACCTTGGCGGCGTTCATCCACCCCGCACCAGCCTCGAATCCTACCCAGGGGCGCGAGAGGCTGGTTTCAGTGCAGACGACGAGTACCACGCCCGCCTGTCGGAGACTGTCCTCCACGACTCCGCGCCAATCCGCACCCGGCGTGATGCTCTTTCCGTCGCCGGAGACGAACACTCGAATGCCGCCGATGAAGATCTCCTCGATCCACCTCTGCAGGGCACTGGCGACGTCGGCATCCGGCGCGGCATGGCTGATGAACACAGTCAGGGCCATACGTATGCTCTACGGCACGACATCCGGCTCGTAGGTGAGCCCGAACACCGTATCCGTCAGCCACCGGCGGAACGACTCGTTGTCGCTGAACTGCTTGAACAGCTCGGTGTCGTCGGCAAGCACGGCGGTCATCACGCGTGCGAGCGCCTTGTCGTGCTCGATGCGGGCGTTCTGCTTGTCGGAGTGTTTGCGGGCGTTCTGGTACGCGGTGTCGGCCGAGACTTTCGCCGGGATCTCCTGCGTGATCAGCCGGTGCACGCGGTCTGCGTCGGTCCACGAGATGTTGCCGAACTGGTCGTTGAACGTCTTGAGGATGTTCGACAGCCGGTCCAACTCCGGCTCGGGCTTGTGGCCGCCGCCGCTGGTCGGCACGGGGCCGATCTCGGCGTCGGCGTCCGCCAGCTGGATCTTGCGCGCGGCCAGCTTCTCGACCCGGTAGCTGTCCATGTCGATGGCGTCGAGGATGCCCTTGGACAGGTCTTCCTCCTTGGGTGCCGGCAGCTTGGGCACCAAGAAGCTGAGGAAGATGGAGAGCTTCTCCCAGCCGGCGTTGGTGTACGGCAGGATCGAGGCGAGGAAGCCGTACGTGCGGTTGAAGGCCTTGGCCTTGCCCTTGAAGTCGACCTGGCCGTCTTCGTCGAGCTGTTCCTTGTAGGTGGCCACACAGGCGTCGAGGATGGGATCGAGGCGGTCGCGGTCGGCGCCGGACAGGTAGAGTTCGACCAGCGTGTCGACCTGCTCGGGCGCGTAGACCTGGCAACCGTCCAGCGCCGCCTGCAGGTCATGCAGCTTGTTCGGGTCGGTCTCCTCGCTGAGAATGGTGGTGCGGTAGTAGTCGGCGAAGGCGGCCTCGATCGTGTCGGTGTCGTTCGTGAAGTCGAGGACGAACACATCGTGCTTCTGCTGGCGTGCGCGGTTCAGGCGTGACAGCGTCTGCACCGCCTTCACGCCGGACAGCACCTTGTCCACGTACATCGTGTGCAGCAGCGGCTCGTCGTACCCGGTCTGGAATTTGTCGGCGCAGATCAGGAATCGGTACGGGTCTTCGGTGATCCGGTCGGCAATCGCGTTCGCGGGGAAGCCGTTGAGCGACGCCTCGGTCACCTTGGCGCCGCCGTACTCGTGCTCACCCGAGAACGCCACGATCGCTTGGTACGGGCTCTTCCGCTCCCGCAGGTAGTCGCGGAAGGCGTGGAAGTACTGGATGGCGCGCTCGACGCCGCTGGTCACCACCATCGCCCGCGCCTGCCCGCCGATCTTGCCGAGCCCTATCACCTGCTCGTGGAAGTGGTCGATCATGATCTCGGCCTTCAACCGGATGGCGTGGTCGTGGCTCTCGACGAAGCGACGCAGCTTCTTCGCTGCCCGCTTGGTGTCGAACTCGGGGTCGACGTCGACTGTCTTGACCAAGCGGTAGTAGCTGTTTACCGGCGTGTAGTGGCGCAAGACGTCGAGGATGAAGCCCTCCTCGATCGCCTGCTTCATGGTGTAGCTGTGGAAGGGGCGGTGCCGGACCGTGCCGTCCGCCTGCAGGTCGGGATCGCCAAAGATCTCCAGCGTCTTGTTCTTCGGCGTGGCGGTGAAGGCGAAGTAGCTGGCGTTGGGGAGCAGCTTCTGCGCCTCCATGATGCGGTTGATGCGGTCCTCGTTCGTCTCGTCCTCGCCCTCGGCCCCGCCTTCGGCCAGCGCGATAGACAACGCCGCTGAGGTCTTGCCTCCCTGGCCGGAGTGGGCCTCGTCGATGATGATGGCGAACCGCCGCCCGCGGTGCTCGCTGCCGATCTCGGCCAGGATGTGCGGGAACTTCTGGACCGTAGAGATGATGATCTTCTTGCCGCCCTCGATGAACTGCCGGAGCTGACCTGACCCCTCCGTCACAGCTCCAACCGTCGCTCCCACTTGAGCGAACTGCTTGATCGTGTCGCGGATCTGCTGATCGAGGATGCGCCGGTCCGTCACGACGATGATCGAGTCGAACACCAACCGGTCGTCCTTCTCAACGCCGATGAGCTGATGGGCGAGCCACGCGATACTATTCGACTTTCCACTGCCGGCCGAGTGCTGGATCAGATACCGCTTGCCCACCCCGTGCTGGCCAGCGTCGGCGAGCAGCTTCCGCACGACGTCGATCTGGTGGTAGCGCGGGAAGATCTGCACCGCCTTCTTCTTGCCCGTCTTCTCGTTCTTCTCCTCGACGACCTGTGCGTAGTTCTCCAGGATGTCGGTGAGGCCGCTTGGCGTGAGGATGCGTTTCCACAGGTAGTCGGTCTTCATCCCGTCCGGGTTGGGCGGGTTGCCGGCGCCATCGTTCCAGCCCCGGTTGAAGGGCAGGAACCATGAGCCCTTGCCGGTGAGATGCGTGCACATGCGCACCTCGTGGTCGTCGACCGCGAAGTGGATCACGCAGCGGCCGAACTGGAACAGCAGCTCGCGCGGGTTGCGGTCGCGCTTGTACTGCTCGACCGCGTCGTCGACAGTCTGCTTCGTTAGGCAGTTCTTCAACTCGAACGTCGCGATCGGCAGGCCGTTGATGAACAGGCAGAGGTCGAGCGCGCGCTGCGTCTCGTCACGACTGTACCGCAACTGGCGGGTAATGCTGAAGCAATTCTGCGCGTAGCGCTCCTCAGCCTTGACGTTGCCGGGCGTAGGCGTGCCGTAGAACAAGTCGAGACTATGCGGCCCGTGCTTCACCCCGTGGCGCAGCACGTCGATGACGCCGCGCTTGGCGATCTCGCCCTGGAGACGGGCGAGAAACTTCTGCCGCGTCGGGCTTGCGTTGCCGAGGTCGAACGCCTCTACAACGTCGGGCCGGGCGGCGCGGAGGAAAGCATTGAGCCGCGCCAGATCGACGGCGTACTCGCGGTCATAGTCGGTCGGGTCGCCGCATACGTAGCCGGAGCCGCCGTACGACGTGCCCGGCTCGGCCACGATGCCTCCAGCGGGCCTCGCGTCGCAAGGTAGACCCGTCAGCGCCGTGCAGATGAGCCGTTCGAGGCCGCGCTCGCTGGTGTCGGTCGTCACGCCTCGGCCTCTTCGGAGACGGGGTCGAGGTCTTCGTCGCTACCCTCGCTCTCGCCCTCGACCGGCGCGTCGTCGTCTGCGAGCCACTCCGCTTCCTCGGGCTCGGCCGGCAGTCTCGCTGCTGCCTCGCGCACGTCCAGCCTGCCGGTCACCGCGTCGGCGATCAGCCGCGTACGGTACTCGCGTACTAGCTCGACCTCACGACAGGCGCGATCGATCGTAGCGACAAGCAATGTGGTCTCTGCGTCGGCAAAGGCCACCACGCGGCGCTGCTCGTCAATAGGCGGAAGGGCGAGTTGAAGGTTGCGCAAGACCGCTTGGCCGATGTTCTGCATCGAATCGCTTGCGCCGTTCGTGCTGCATTCGATCTGCGCGCGACTTCTTCGTCCTCGGATAGCAAGCACAAGAAAGCGCGCTTCGCTCTTGTTGGGCTGGGCTCGGAACCGAAACAACTTGTCGCAGAGCAGAAGTTTCTCTCGGGGCTTGAGCGCGACCGCCGCCAAACCCAGCAGCTCGCGAGTGTTCGCCCGACTCACAAGGATGTCACCGTCACGGACTTCAAGATCCGAAACCGGATCGAGCGCTGGGGGAAGTTTCTTGTTCTGGTTCGGGTCGAAGGTATCGCGGTTTACACAGCCGACCTTGAGGACGCCCCATTCACCGCGTCCTGCCGGCTGCGCATCACACTGAGGTGACCATCCCTGCTCAAGTCGAGTCGTCACTTCCTTCAAACGAACCACCTCCCAATGCTCCGGCACATCCCCCAGCCAATCCACGCCGGAGGGCTTGAGGCGGACGCTCGGATCGAGGCCTCGGGTGATGGCGCGGTGGATGATCGCCTGCTTCTGCTCCTCCAGCAGCTTGATCAGCTTCTGCTTGGCGCGGATGTAGCGCCGGATGCGCCGGTCGACGTGGGCGAGGAAGTGGACGATGGCAGCTTGTTCGTCGCGCGGCGGAAACGGCGACGGCATCTGCTTGAAATCTTCCCAGTACAGCCGGTTGCGGTCCGGCACGATTCCGCGCGAAAACTTGTTGACCTCGTTCATGTAGGCGTCGGTGCGGAACAGGTACTCGTAGAATCGCGGATCGGTCCCCGTCAGCGCCTGGGCAACCACGTAGGCCGGGCTGACAAGTCCTTCGACGGGCGCCACACCGACCGCCCCCTGCCACAGACGCATCATGTTGTAGGCGATGTCCCCCGCGCGCGCCCGCTTGTACTTCTCTTTGTCACTCATCACCTGCTTGCGGTTCGATGCATCGAAGTCGCGCACTCGCACGCCAGTTCGCAGCGACACCTCCAGGATCGGCAGATCCGACTGGCCGGTCTGATTGCGTTGCACGAAGAGACGTCCGTTCCGTCGTACATCCCAACTTGATGGCACGTCTCCGAGCCACGGCACGCCGGAAGGCTTGTAAGCGGGATAGGGTGCGAGGCACTGGATCATCCACGCGCCTCAGTGTCTTGGATGCTCTTGAGGGTTCGCCCATCGGCGGTCTGCCATTCCACGCGGCCGTTGGAGGACCGACCGAGTAGGACGCCCGAGGCAGTCGATGGCGACGAGAAAGCATAGTCCTGCGCCAGCTCGTAGACCAGGCCGCGGTCGACGAGCACGCCCTGATCAATCAGCTCGGCTCGGGTCTGCCGGAGGTAGGCATGAATTGAGGGCGCCTGCCTGTCCTCCTTCACGGCTTGTGACCCTTTGCGAACCACGAATCCCTTGACCGACTCGAAGCCTTGCGCGCTGACGCCCTTGGCGTTGAGGAAGAGCAGTGTCGCGGTCGGTGATGCGATCGGCGCCGACTCGAAGAAGCCGTAGCCCAGGATCGGCAGGCACAGTAGGACATCGTCAAGAAATCCCTCGACGTCGGCGGTGTCAGCCTCGGACAATGATGGCGGCTGAGGCGCGTTGCCGTTATCGAGCACACAGCGCTTCGATGCCGTCGCCAGGGCGACCAGGCGCGCTTCCAGATGCTGAACATGCGCCTTGTTGAGATTCTGGTCCTTGCTCGTGAAGAGTACCGCATGGGTCCAAAAGTCCTTGCTCTTGGCATGCTGCTCCAGGCGAGGGCGTATCGGGTCACCCTCTCCGACGTATAGTTGGGGCAGAGGCGATAGCTCTGACTGACCTACGAGCACGTAGACGCCGGCTCGCGCCAGATCTGGGCGGCTCTTCGATTCAGCAAACAGTGCTCGCGGCACGACCAGCCCGGAGCCCGTCCAGTTGGACTTCTCGACTACCTTGATCCCGTCCGGGTCGCCGTCGGGCAGGAAGACTCGGACGGAGTATCCGCGGCGAGCGGACGGCTGGCTCATGGCACTTGCCCGCCGATGATCTCGCTCAATAGCCCCTCGGTTTCCTTCTCGACCGCCAGGATGTCGGCGCGGATCTCCTCCAGCGTGCGCAGTGGCTGAGGCTTGTAGAAGTAGCGGGTGAAGCTGACCTCGTAGCCGGTTTTGACGCTGTCCGGGTCGTACCAGGCGTCGGGCGCGTGCGGCAGGACCTCGCGGCGGATGAAGGCCTCGATGCCGCCGTCTTCGAGCAGCGGCACCTGCTCGGTGTCGCGCAGCTCGGAGTCGGGCTCATACTCGACCACGCACGCCTTGCCGCCGATGATCGCCTCGAACGAGCCGCGCAACGGATCGGGCTCGACCTTGCCGGACTTGTGGATCTTCTTGATGACCGGCGAAGCGCTCTCGTCCGGCTGCCCGCTATTCTTCAGAGCCTTGATCTCTTTCGGCGCGTAGGCGCGGGTCGGGTCGATGCCCCTCAGTCGCAGCGGGCGCTCAACCATCACCTTCCAGTACCCGAACGCGGCGTTGGGGAAGATCTTCGATTGCTCGTTCTCCTCGAACTTGAGGAACGTGTCGCAGATTTGCGTGATGTCGTCCTCGGACAGCTCGCAGTTCTTCTTGCCGAGGTTCTTGCGCAGCGGCTTGAACCACTGCGTCGCGTCGATGAGCTGCACCTTGCCCCGGCGGTGCGCGGGCTTTCGGTTGGTCAGCACCCAGACGTAGGTGGCGATGCCGGTGTTGTAGAACATGTTGAGCGGCAGTGCGACGATCGCTTCGAGCCAGTCGTTCTCGATGACCCAGCGGCGGATGTTGCTCTCACCCTGGCCGGCGTCGCCGGTGAAAAGCGACGAGCCATTGTGCACCTCGGCGATGCGGCTGCCGAGTGTGGTGCCGTGCTTCATCTTCGAGAGCAGGTTGGCGAGGAAGAGCATCTGCCCATCGCTGGAGCGGGTGATCAGCGAGTACTCGGCGTCGCCAGCGTGCTCGATGACGAACCGCGGGTCTTTGATGCCTTCCTTGCCGCCCATGCGCTCCAGGTCGCTCTTCCAACTCTTGCCGTAGGGCGGGTTGCTGAGCATGAAGTCGAACTCGCGTGACGGGAAGGCATCGTTGGCAAGCGTCGAGTGCTCTGGACCGCCGACCAGGTTGTCGGCCGCATCGCCCTCGCCCTTGAGCAGCAGGTCAGCTTTGGCGATCGCGTAGGTCTCGGCGTTGATCTCCTGGCCATAGAGGTGGGTGGCCACCTGCTTGCCGTGCTCCTTCGCCAGCTGCTGCAGCGTCTCCTCTGCGACGGTCAGCATACCGCCAGTGCCGCAGGCACCGTCGTAGACCAGGTAGGTGCCGGACTCGATCTGATCGGCGATCGGCAGCAGGACCAGCCGCGCCATCAGCTTTACCGCGTCGCGCGGCGTCCAGTGCTCGCCGGCTTCTTCGTTGTTCTGTTCGTTGAACCGCCGGACCAGTTCCTCGAAGATCGTGCCCATGCCGTGGTTGTCGAGGCCGGGGTGCTTCTGCGTACCGTCCGGATTCACCACTGGCGTCGGGGCGAGGTTGATCGAGGGGTCGAGGAACTTCTCGATCAGCGTGCCGAGCGCGTCCGCCTTCGACAGGCGCGGGATCTGGTTACGGAACTCGAAGTTGTCGAGGATCTCCTGAACGTTCGGCGAGAAGCCGTCGAGGTACGCCTCAAAGTCCGCTCGCAGCGCCTGCTGGCTGGCGCGGTTGCGCAAGTCCCGCAGGGTGAACTTCGACATGTTGTAGAACGCCTGCCCCGCGGCCTGTCGCAGCGCTTGGTCCTGGTTGGCAATCCCGGCTTTGTCTAGCGAGACCTTCATGTCGAGCACGGCCTGCTTGGTCGGTTCGAGCACTGCGTCCAGCCGGCGCAAGACAGTCATGGGCAGGATCACGTCGCGGTACCTGCCGCGCACGTAGAGGTCGCGCAGGACATCGTCAGCGATGCCCCACATGAAGTTGGCGATCCAGTTGAGCTGACCGGGTTCCATCTCAGGTCCCCAGGGTCGGCTCGCGGTCGCGGTACAGCAGCTCCTGATCGACCTTCCCGGCGGCGTCGCGGTAGGTCAGCGTGACGGTGTTCGAGCCGTGCCACTGCACGTCGACGACCGAGACCGACTGGTCCGGCAGGACGCCCTTGACCGCGGCGCCTTTTGTTATCTCCTCAAGTCGAGCCACACGCACCCCATCCGCGGCGGAAAACCGCGAAAGGTGCACTAGTTACAATGCAGCGATTGGAGTCAAGCAGCGGCGGTGACAGCCGCTGGGCCGATTCACCCGCACTCGTTAAGGAGCGAGCCCTCTTCGACGAGCATGCGATCGCGTGTGACGCCGAACCGCCTCTAGCGCGCACATCTCGCGTGTACGTCTTCACCGCCGCTCAGCCCCGCCTGCCCGGCACGCTGTCATGCGCTGCCGCGCGATTGGGTGACCTCTTGCCACATCCAGTGGAAAAATCCTTTGTCGCCAGCACTTGTCAGCCGATCCCGCTCGTAGGTCGGCAACGACGTCAGACGCAGGCGTGGGATAGCGTCGAGCGCATGGATGCGCTCGAAGGCCAGCCGCCCGGCAATTCCAAATCCTGGCAGGAAGACGCACCGCGGATCTGAGCCCTCGACTGGAGAGGGCAGAGCGATCGCGAAGCATGCAAGTTCAGATGGGCACGTAACGATGCTGATCGATGGCACCAATGTCCGGGGGTCGATGTCGCCCAGGATTTCGCGCGCGGTGATAACCAACCTCCAGGGCGGCTCGGCGTCGACCGGTGCGCCGATGATCTGCCGGACGCGCGCCGCCGGCTCCGAAAGGGCGTACTCGTAGCCCAGCTGCCGGAAGAGCATGAGGTACGCGGAGTAGATCAGGGACCGCAGCACACGCTTCCCGTTGAAGCCGGGCAACTGCACCTTGGTGGGTTCCGCGCTCCACCCCGCCGCAACTGCCCCCATCGCGCCGGGCGTCGAGTGCGATGCCAAGTACTCGAAGGTGAGTCTATCTCCATCAAGGCGACAGTCTGCGGTGAGCAGCGCATCGCCGGACGTCACCCGAACGGGCAGGCTCTGCTCCCCACGCAGCCAACGGTTGAGCTGGTACTCGTCGGCCACGTGGCGATCGAAGGCGGTACCACTCCGGCTGTCACATTCACGACAGACGAGCGTTGTCAGCCGCCCGCCGACGGACCTCGGGATGATGTGTGCGCGGGTGAGTTCGCTCAGCATCGTGCGGTCGCAGATGCGAAGGCAGACAGGGCAGCCAAATCTGCCTGCATGTTCAGGCACCCACAGCGCCAGGTTCATAGCGTACAGATCGAACAGCGCCTCGCGCTCGCGTCTTCGAGCAGATCGGGATGTAGACATCCGCGTCAATCAGCACCGTTTGTGATGCCTTCGGCCTAGCGGTCTGGATCGCTACTCTCGTAGAGCTTGGCAAGCCACGCCCGAACCGCGTCGGTGACTTCGCGTCCTAAGCACGGCGGCT
Organism: Mycobacterium sp.; assembly: GCF_050701675.1. GTDB lineage: Bacteria > Actinomycetota > Actinomycetes > Mycobacteriales > Mycobacteriaceae > Mycobacterium. Next base: position 13,769 of record NZ_JBOGDD010001149.1, read on the forward strand.
CCCGGCTGTCACGCCGGTGCGTCAGACGCAGCACCTCCCACGGCTCTCGCCACTCATCTTCAAGGAACCGACCGAACATCGCGCAGATCACGTCAGCCAGCCGTGCAAGCGCCCCCTTGGATGACATCTCGATCCGCCACTCGCCGGGCAGGCTCCTCGCAAGCATCTTCGCAACCGGTGCCGGTGCGTGCTGGTGCAAGATGGTTTGTACGTGTCGAGAGTGCGTGCGCTCCACTACCGCCCTGCGGAAGTGCTCACGTTTCTCGGGCTCTTCATGCATCTCGTCGTGGTAGACAACGCCGCGACCAATCCGCCCACGAAAGGCGAGGAAGGACGCAGTTGCATGAATCAGCGCCTGATTCATTTGGCACTTCCACAACCAGCTGGCCGGCGACATCTTCTTGAACTTCTTTAACGGGCTCTTGCTCGCCTTGAATTTCACAGCGAATGCTCGGAGCTGGTCAAGTTCTTCCGGGTCCAGCAAGCTGAACACCGCGACCGGAAGAACCGGTTGAGTGATCAAGAACTCGGCAACGTTGATCAGCTGGTCTCGCGTGAGGTCTCGCCCTTTCTTGCCACCCAGTCTCCGGTCATTCCAGTACTGAGTCCACGCCGTCGCGACGTCGCGTGCCGTCCCATGGACGAGGACGCCTGCCGTTATGAATCTGCGGTCCGTGCCCGGTGTTCCGCGTTCGTCGAGGTACAATTCGACGTCGTGAGCAGGACCAGCGACCAACCGCGCCACGCTGTTCAACAACAGCTTCTCTTCCTGATCCATGGCTCGGTCTTCAATTCTTGGCTATCGTTGGACTGTCGATGACGGTGGTCGGTGCAGTACCTTCGTCTACGGTGAATTCCAAAACTAACCAATCATCGTCGACGTCGGAACAGATCTCGACGTGGGCAGCGGTCAGGTATCGTCCCTGCTCGACGGCCAGACAGATCCACCTGGCGATGTCGCGATGGTCGTGGATGAAGCGGTCGAATGGCAACTCATCGCTCATCACGGCTCGCACGCCACCCAGCGACAGGTAGAATTGCGTGCGCGTCTTGCCAGCCCGAACGAATCCGCCGCCATAGTGATCGGAGAAACGATCTGTTGCTCGTGCCCGCGCCCGCATCGGTGACTGGCGCAGCGGTGGTAGGTGGTGCAGCGCCTGTTCAAGCGCCGAGATCACGCTCGTGGAGACCGGCGGCAGCAGGCGGTTGCCGACATAGGTTGGCGTGAGCCGCACGCCAAGCCCGCCACTCGTCAAGAGATCGCGGACGGCCAGAAGCAGCACACCCGACACTACCGGTGCCGCCGGCGCAACCTCCGACTGCATCAGCCACAGTCCCTCGCGCCACTCGCGACGTCCTGCCAGGATCAGGTCGACGATGTCTTCGGCAGGAGGAACCCGCGTGTGTGGGCTGCGCCTGAGTGCAAAGCAGTCGTTGTCCGCCAGGACGACGATGACGGGATACTCCAGAGATGTGCCATTGCTCTGATCGCCCTTCTTTCGCAAGCGGCGCTCAACCGGCGTGTTCCGCACCAGACGATCGTCGCGATCCGCGTCAGAAATCGCAGTCACCTCGACCTGCACGACCGCGGCAGGATCCGCGTGCGGCGCGAACAGGATGTCGAGTCTTGACGCGCCGGCACGCTCTGGGATCGCTGTGATGATGCCGACCCGCGAGAGGCCGTACAGGATCGCGATCTCCCATTCAGCCCCGATCCCGTGATTGCCGCCTTTTCGCAGCCGGCGCCGCAGCCACTTCACCTCGCTATTGCCGATCACCGGTGCGATCGTATCGAGCATTCGGTCGAGGTTTCGCGTCGAGAACATCGCCATCTGGGGCCATGGATACGCGCTTGGCGAAGTCCGTCAAGGAACCACTGCAGGCTGCTCGCCACGATCGTAGCACTCGTCTGGTTCACGCAGCTCGCCGCCTGCTACGCTGCGGCCCATGAACTTCACTCGCGGCGTCGAGCAGCGCGCGATCGGGCTGTTCCTCCCTTGGTACAACGAGGAGCATGGGACCAGATTCCGGGTGGTCGAGCACGGCGACGCGCCCGATTTTCGCTGCGTGGACGACTTGGGTGCGACGCTCAACGTCGAGATCACCCTGATGCAGGAGCGGGGCGACGACATCAAGGGTCTGCGCGGCCGGTCAACCGCCCATTCGATCGATTCGTTACGAAAGAACAACGCCCTGGTCGCCGTGGGCAAGGCCCACCCGATGCAGTTCGCCCGTACGCCGCAAGACCACACCGTGCGCGGTCTGGTCGTAGCAATCGAGAAGAAGCTGACGAAATCGTACGGGAGAAACACGGCCTTGGTCGTTGGCGAGACGTGCCCGCTCGATTGGGATTGGGATCTGATCGACCTGACCGACCTTCACGTCTGGCTGCGCGCGCAAGCGCACTCCTTCGACAAGGGGATCTGGCTGATCGAGAGCACTGACCGCGTCCGTCGCGTGGGATGATGCGCGCACGGCAGGAAGAACGCCTGGCAAGTGTTGCAACGTGGGGAGAGCGAGCCGCCCAAAGCGATCCAAGGCGACCCGGATCTACGGTGGCCTTGACCTGCTTCGGTTCGATCAGCCGGCGTTCAGTCCATGCGCGACGCTGCCGAGCTTGCGCTTGAAGAGCTGTTCGCGTTCGAGAAACACGGCGGCACTCTCGCTCAGGTCGAGCACGGCGAGGATTGAGATCGCCAGGTGATCGAACCGATGTGGGTCCG
>NZ_JBOGDD010001150.1:0-2433 GCF_050701675.1 Mycobacterium sp.
CTATCCCGGGATCTCAAGCACGCGAAGTACTCTGGCGTCGCACAACCCCGTCTGACAGGCAAGAATATCGCCCTGATCTTCGAGAAGACGTCCACCAGGACTCGCTGCGCATTCGAGGTGGCGGCGCACGACGAGGGTGCGCACGTCACGTTCATCGATCCTGCATCCTCACAGATCGGCCACAAGGAGTCGATGAAGGACACCGCCCGGGTGCTTGGCCGGATGTATGACGCGATCGAGTATCGCGGCGCCGGTCAGCAGATCGTCGAGGAACTGGCCGAGTATGCCGGGGTACCGGTGTTCAACGGGCTCACCGACGAGTTCCACCCCACGCAGATGCTCGCAGACGTGCTCACCATGACCGAGCACCGCCAGAAACCGTTGACCGACATCGCCTTTGCGTTCGTCGGCGATGGCCGCAACAACGTCGCCAACTCACTGTTGCTGGTGGCGGCCAAGCTCGGCATGGACGTGCGAATCGGTGCACCGCAGGAACTATGGCCTGCCGACGACCACCTCACCATGTGCCGAGACTTTGCCACGACCTCCGGGGCGCGGATCACCATCACCGACGATCCACTCAAGGCGGTGAGCGGCGTTGACTTCATCTACACCGACGTATGGGTATCGATGGGTGAGCCGATGGAGACCTGGGGCGATCGGATCGATCTACTCCTACCGTTCCAGCTCAACTCCGAACTCCTGGCTGCGGCGGGCAATCCGCGCGTGAAGTTCATGCACTGCCTGCCCGCCTACCACAACTCGGAAACCGAGGTGGGTGCGCAAATCGCCACGCAGTACCCACATCTGGCCAACGGCGTCGAAGTCACCGAGGACGTATTCGAAAGTCCGGCGAACATCGCCTTCGAGCAAGCCGAGAATCGGATGCACACCATCAAGGCGGTCCTCGTGGCCGCGCTCGGCTGACGCACATGCGGATCGTAATCGCGCTGGGCGGCAACGCACTTCTGCGGCGAGGGCAACCCATGACGGCCGACAACCAGCGAGCCAATATTCGGGTGGCCGCCGAGTCCATCGCCGCCATCGTCCCTGGAAATGAAATCGTCGTCGCCCACGGCAACGGCCCGCAGGTGGGATTGCTTGCGTTGCAGGCGACGGCCTACCACGATGTGGCGCCCTATCCGCTTGACGTGCTCGGCGCTCAGACGGAGGCGATGATCGGTTACGTCATCGAGCAGGAACTCGGCAATCTGCTGCCGCCCGATCAATCACTAGCCACCCTGTTGACGATGATCGAGGTTCACCGCGACGACCCGGCGTTCGACCACCCAACCAAGCCGATCGGCCCGGTCTACGACCGCGAGACAGCAGAACGGCTCAAGTCCGCAAGCGGCTGGTCCATCGCACCCGACGGCGACAAGTTCCGCCGTGTCGTCCCCAGCCCGAAACCCAGGCGGATCTTCGAGATCCGGTCCATCCGGAGCCTCGTCGAGCAAGGCACCATCGTCATCTGCGCAGGCGGCGGCGGCATTCCGACGATGTATGACGAGGGTGGCAAGCTGCACGGCGTCGAGGCCGTCATCGACAAGGACCTCGCCTCGGCGCTGCTGGCCGAACAGCTGACCGCTGACCTACTCGTCATCGCCACCGACGTCGATGGCGTCTACACCGACTGGGGTTCCGAGCATCAGACGAAACTGGGTCGCGTGACTCCCGACGACCTCGCCGGTCTGGACCTGCCTGCCGGATCGATGGGACCGAAAGTGCAAGCCGCGTGCGACTTTGCGTGCAACACGGGCAAGGAAGCCGTCATTGGATCACTGACCGACATCGTCGACATCGTCGAGGGCGCGACGGGCACACGGGTGAGCCTGGCAGATGCACCAAGGCAGTGACCGTCACGGTTGAACTGGAGCGGGCCGCGTTTCGACGCGGCTTCAGGTCGACTTCTTGCGCGGCCCGTTGGGTTGCCTTACTCTTCGCAAATGAGAATGCTGTTCTCTTGTGTGGACAATTCATTCCCATAGCCCGACCCACCAGCCAAACACGCGTCACATCTGAAGGAACCGATGAACAAGCTGCGCGTCATTCAATGGACCACCGGCAAGGTCGGAAAGCTCAGCCTACGAGGCATTCTCGATGACCCCAGGCTCGAGTTGGTGGGTGTCTACGCCTATTCGGAGGGAAAGGCGGGCGCCGACGCGGGGCCGCTGTGCGGCCGACCCGATACCGGCGTGCTCGCCACCACCGACGTCGACGCACTCATCGCCTTGGACGCCGACACCGTCTTCTACAACCCGTTCATGGCCGACGTCGACCACGCCGTCCGCCTGCTCGAGAGCGGCCTCGACGTGATCAGCACCAATCTGTTCCTCAACGTCGGCGGCATCCAGGGCGAGACGAAGGAGAAGCTCGCCGCGGCCTGCCAGAGGGGTGCCAGCTCGCTCTACATCTCGGGCATCAACCCCGGCT
>NZ_JBOGDD010001151.1:0-1737 GCF_050701675.1 Mycobacterium sp.
GAACACGTCTGTGCCGTCATCGACGCCGACGGCCTCGCCGCCGTGCCACGAACCATCCGGCTCGCCCGGATGGCCGTCCACGGCCGATCCGACCCCGGAGTGCTCCGGGTCCGGGACAACTGGCTGCACGCCGTCACCGCGGCAAATCCAGAACTGTCAAAAGCCCTGCATGACGCAGTCTTCCGGCCGCTCGCCACGCTCACCGAACACGAACGCAACGGCATCCTCGAGACCGTCGGCGACCTCGTGGCACACGGCGGCACCATCGCCGACATCGCAGCGCGGACCTACCGCCACCGCAACACCGTGCGCAAACGTCTGCACGTGTTCACGTCTCTCACCGGATTCGATCTGTCCCAGACGACCGATCTCGCAACGGCGGCCATTGCGTTCACGATCGAGAGCGCGGCATCGAACTGAGCCGGGCTGTTCAGACCGACTGCCTCATCGCGGTGACGATGATCGGCCTCGGCATCTCGCTGGCAGTGTCCTAACGGTGCGGCCGCAGAGCTAGCTGTCACCCGCTGAGCGGCCAAACACTCAGCAGCCGAAGACAATCCGGCTCGTTACGAACCTAAGACGCACCGACCCACGTTAGAGCCGCTTCTCGAAGAAGAGCTGGGCATACGGGTTGTCGTTGTAGCGGTCGATACGGACGTAACCGGCACGTTCGTACAGCGCGATCGCCTCGGCGAGGCCCTCGTTCGTGTCGAGGCGCACACGGGTAAATCCGTGATCGCGGGCAAGCATCTCCAGGTGGCGCAGTATCCGGCCGCCCAAACCGGCACCACGCCAGCCACTGTCGACCCACATGCGCTTGATCTCGGCGACCCGCTCGGCCCCACCCGCATCGAGCGGACGGATGCCGCCGTAGGCGACCGGCTCCCCGTCGCTGAGCGCGGCGACGTAGCGCCCACCGGCCTCCGGATCGGTGGGCGCACCGGGGTCGAAGCCCTGTGGGAACCGGTCGTTCAGTTCGCCGAAATAGTGCGTCAGCGCCGTGTGTGCGACGGGCGAGTCCTGCATGACCTCCACGAAGCGCACTGTGGCAGCACGCACGAGCAACTCGGCGGTCGCGAGGGCATCGGCGAGGCGCTGCTGTTGCCGGGACGTCAATGGCGCGACGAGCTCGGCGGCCAGGCTCTCCGAGCGCTCCTCCAGTTCGGCCGCGGCGGCACGGCCAGTGGCGGTGAGCTCGACGATGCGGCGCCGTCCGTCGGCAGGATCCGGCACGACGCGGACGAGATCCTCGCCCTCCAGCCGGGCGAGGATACGGGTGACATAACCGGAGTCGAAGCCCAGGCGGTCGCGCAGCTCGCGGATCGTGACCGTTGCCGCGCTCGCGATCTCGAACAGCACCCGCGACGCGTTGAGCGGCCGGCCGGTGCCCAGATATGACTCGTCGAGCACACCGACTCGTTGCGTGTAGGTGCGATTGAACCGCCGCAGGACGGAGGTGACGCTCATATCTCTGACTATAGTCAGAGATATGAGTGGACGCCGATGCGGTCTCGTTCCGAGTCCTAGCGCGGTGCGTGGGCGAGAACGTCGTCGAGTTCACCGAGAAGCTGGTCGGCGTGCTCCGTGGTGAACGGCAGCGGCGGGCGGATCTTGAGCACGTTCTCGTGCGGCCCGGAGGAGCTGATGAGGATTCGACGGTCGCGCAGCTCGTTGACCACCCACCCAGCCGTCGCCGCGTCGGGTGAGTCGCCGCCGACGAATTCCATTGCGGTGAAC
>NZ_JBOGDD010001152.1:0-5228 GCF_050701675.1 Mycobacterium sp.
GCGCTCCGGCGTGTGGGTCCCTGCCGACGCCGACCGGCCCGCGCGCAAGATCGGCGCGATCGGCATCCGGGTGGCGCGGGCCACCACGCTGCACGGCTTCGCCCTCAACTGTGATTGTGATCTCTCGGCGTTCACGTCGATCGTGCCGTGCGGCATCACCGACGCCGGCGTGACGTCTCTGACCACCGAACTCGGCCGCCGCATCACCGTCGACGACGTCGCGGACACCGTGGCCGACGCGGTCTGCGACGCGCTCGACGGGCGTCCAGCGCTAGCATCGTTGAAGTGAGCATCGGAGAAGTCGGCGGAGCACCTCGATCGGAAATTGCCGGCCTGCCGGTTTCGCCGAGTGGACGCAAGTTGTTACGCCTCGAGGTCCGCAACGCCGAGACACCGATCGAGCGCAAACCGCCGTGGATCAAGACCAAGCTGAAGATGGGCCCTGAGTACAAGGAACTCAAGGCCCTGGTCAAGCGCGAGGGTCTGCATACCGTCTGCGAGGAGGCGGGCTGCCCCAACATCTACGAGTGCTGGGAGGACCGCGAGGCCACCTTCCTCATCGGCGGTGAACAGTGCACCCGCCGGTGCGACTTCTGCCAGATCGACACGGGTAAGCCGGCTGAACTCGATCGTGACGAACCGCGGCGGGTCGCCGAGAGCGTGCAGGCGATGGGCCTGCGGTACTCGACGGTCACCGGTGTCGCGCGTGACGACCTGCCCGACGGTGGCGCTTGGCTCTACGCCGAGACGGTGCGCCAGATCAAGGCGCTCAACCCGAACACCGGTGTGGAGCTGCTGATCCCCGACTTCAATGCCATCCCCGAGCAGCTCGAGACCGTCTTCGAGACGCGTCCAGAAGTGTTGGCGCACAACGTCGAAACCGTGCCGCGCATCTTCAAGCGGATCCGTCCGGCGTTCCGCTACGAGCGCAGCCTTTCGGTGATCACCGCGGCTCGTGACTACGGCTTGGTGACCAAGAGCAACCTGATCCTGGGCATGGGCGAGACGCCCGAGGAGGTGCGCACCGCGCTGACCGATCTGCACGGGGCGGGCTGCGACATCATCACCATCACCCAGTACCTGCGGCCGACGGTGCGTCACCACCCCGTCGAGCGCTGGGTCAAGCCCGAAGAATTCGTCGAGCACGCGGCATTCGCCGAGGCGCTCGGCTTCCCCGGCGTGCTCGCGGGGCCACTGGTCCGATCGTCCTATCGCGCGGGCAAGTTGTATGCAGCAGCCGCCGGGTCCAAAACGTCCAGCCCACCCGTATCCTGATCGGATGGCAAAGAGTGGTAACACCGGTGCGGACAAGGCCGCGAAGGCCGAGGCGAAGGCTGCGCGCAAGGCCGCATCGAAGGAGCGCAGGAGCCAGCTCTGGCAGGCGTTCCAGATCCAGCGCAAGGAGGACACCCGACTCCTGCCGTACATGATCGGCGCGTTCGTGCTGATCGTGGCCGCGGCGGTGGTGGCGGGCGTGCTCAGCGGCAGCACCTTCACTTCTGTGACGTTGATTCCGCTTGGCGTCGTCCTCGGGGCACTGGTGGCTTTCATCATCTTCGGGCGCAGGGCGCAGAAGTCGGTCTACCGCAAGGCCGAGGGACAGACGGGTGCCGCCGCCTGGGCCCTGGACAATCTGCGCGGCAAGTGGCGGGTCACTCCTGGCGTCGCCGCAACGGGTCACTTCGACGCGGTTCATCGTGTGATCGGCAGGCCCGGGGTCATCTTCGTCGGCGAGGGGTCGGCCGTGCGCGTCAAGCCGCTGCTGGCACAGGAGAAGAAGCGGACCGCGCGACTCATCGGCGACACCCCCATCTACGACTTCGTCGTCGGCAACGGCGAGGGCGAGGTGCCCCTGTCGAAGCTGGAGCGTCACCTGACGAAGTTGCCCGCCAACATCACGGCCAAGCAGATGGATGCATTGGAGTCGCGCTTGGCCGCGCTCGGTTCCCGGATGGGGCCTGCCGCCATGCCGAAGGGTCCGCTGCCGGCAGGAGCGAAGATGCGCGGAGTGCAGCGCACGGTGCGTCGGAAGTAACGTCCCAACGCCCGATGAGCGCTTGCGCGAACAGCATCTAACGCCGCACGACGGCCGTGCCGGTGAGCCGGTCCTGGAAGCCGCGGCCGTCGGCGTCGGTGAACAGCGCGGGCACCACGAAGGCGATGAGCAGGCCGCGGCAGAGTGCGCGCCCGAGACCGACGTGCATGCGGTGATCGACGGACTCGACCCGCAACCCGAGCATGTACTGACCGGGGGTGAACCCGAACAGCCGCACCGAGACGACACCGAGCACCAGCCAGACACCCATCACGGCCGTGGATCCGATGTGTGACATCAAGAAGTTCTGGGTGGTGACGAAGCCGAACGTGACGGCGAGGCTCGCGAGGCCGTAGGCGATGAACCAGTCGACCAGGAGCGCGCCGACGCGGCGCCCCAGTCCGACGAGCGAACCCGGTCCGGACTGCGGCCGCCCGAGACGCTGACCTGGGAAGTCGTTGGGACCTTCGTCGGGTGTGCCTGAGTCGGATGGCGGCGGGCCGGACAGCCAGGTGCCGAAGGAGCGGGCCATGAAACCAGCATAGGGTGGGCGCCTGGAACGGCGACTACGTAACGTCGGCGCAACATGCGTTTGACCGGCGCGCAATATGTTGTACCTAGCGTCAACCCGCGGGTTACCAGTGATAAAGGAGAATTCTCAGTGGCAGAAAAGACTGCGGACGACATCTTCAAGCTGATCAAGGACGAGAACGTCGAGTACGTCGACATTCGATTCTGCGATCTTCCTGGTGTCGTTCAGCACTTCTCGATTCCGGCTTCGGCCTTCGACGAGAGCGTTTTCGAAGACGGCCTCGCCTTCGACGGTTCGTCGGTGCGCGGCTTCCAGTCCATCCACGAATCCGACATGATGCTGCTGCCGGATCCCGAGACCGCACGAATCGATCCGTTCCGGCACGCGAAGACGCTGAACCTCCAGTTCTTCGTGCACGACCCGTTCACCCGCGAGGCGTACTCCCGCGATCCGCGCAACGTGGCCCGCAAGGCGGAGAACTACCTCACCAGCACTGGCATCGCCGACACGTGCTTCTTCGGTGCCGAGGCCGAGTTCTACATCTTCGACTCGGTGACGTTCGACTCGAAGATCAACGGCACGTCCTACGAGGTCGACTCCGAGTCGGGCTGGTGGAACACCGGTGAGCCGTTCGAGGCCGACGGCAGCCCGAACCTGGGCTACAAGGTCCGCCAGAAGGGTGGCTACTTCCCCGTCGCCCCCTACGACCACTACGTCGACCTGCGCGACGAGATGGCCACCAACCTGCAGAACGCCGGTTTCACCCTGGAACGCGGTCACCACGAGGTGGGCACCGCGGGACAGGCCGAGATCAACTACAAGTTCAACACCCTGCTGGCTGCCGCAGACGACGTGCTGCTGTTCAAGTACATCATCAAGAACACCGCATGGGCCGCGGGCAAGACGGTGACCTTCATGCCGAAGCCACTGTTCGGCGACAACGGCTCGGGCATGCACGCCCACCAGTCGTTGTGGAAGGACGGCAAGCCGCTGTTCCACGACGAGTCGGGCTATGCCGGACTGTCCGATCTGGCCCGCCACTACATCGGCGGCATCCTGCACCACGCGCCGTCGCTGCTGGCGTTCACCAACCCCACGGTGAACTCGTACAAGCGCCTGGTGCCGGGCTACGAGGCGCCGATCAACCTGGTCTACAGCCAGCGCAACCGGTCTGCGTGCGTCCGCATCCCGATCACGGGCAACAACCCGAAGGCCAAGCGCCTCGAATTCCGTTGCCCCGACAGCTCGGGCAACCCGTACCTGGCGTTCGCGGCGATGCTGATGGCAGGCATCGACGGGATCAAGAAGAAGATCGAGCCACTGGCGCCCGTCGACAAGGACCTCTACGAGCTCCCCCCGGACGAGGCCGCCAACATCCCGCAGGCACCGACGTCCCTGTCCGCGGTCATCGACCGCCTCGAGGAGGATCACGAATACCTCACCGAGGGCGGTGTCTTCACCGAGGACCTGATCGACACCTGGATCTCGTACAAGCGGGAGAACGAGATCATGCCGATCCAGATCCGGCCGCACCCGTACGAGTTCGCGCTCTACTACGACGTGTAAGTCAGCTAACCCGTTGAGCTGCGGCGATACTAGCCAGATGGCCCAATCGTCCGCAGATCGTCCGCAGTAGTTTCAAGCGAGTCCATCCGCTCCGTGATCACAGAACCGATTGCGGAGCGGGTGGACTCGTCTGCGTCGGGCCACAGATGGCCGTAGGTGTCGAGCGTGGTCCGCGCCGAGGCGTGCCGCATCCGCGCCTGCACCGTCTTGATATCGCAGCCATCCTTGATCAGCAGTGACGCGAGGTAGTGCCGCAGATCGTGGAAGACGAAGGTCTCCGGCAGTCCCTCGACCTTCGTCCTGACGTCGCGTATCGCGCGCTCGATGCTCCACGGAGGTGCGCAATCGGCGCCGTGCCCGTTGGCCGCCAGCGCGCCAATCCTGGTCGTCGCCGATCCTCGCGTCACCATCATCTCGCTGGGATACTTCTGCACCGACGCCGATAGCAGAAGCGCTAGGTCCCGAGGAATCGGGATGGCCGCGTCACTGCCCGGCGTCTTGAGAGGCGCCTCGGGCCACTGCTGGACCGGGTGCACCACTCCCCTGATGAAATCCACGTCGGCGACACGTAGCCCGGACACCTCGGCCACGCGCAACCCGGCGAACGCTCCGAGCAAGACGGCCGCGCGGAAGTGCTCGGGAACGGCGTCGTGAATGGCCCAGAGTTGCTCGGTGCTGATGACGTAGATCTTGGCCTTGCCCATCGGTGGCGACGTCCGGCGTGAGCACGGGTTGCGGCCGAGGACTCCGTCGTGGACGGCGTCGCCGAGGATCTGAGACATCCGGCTGTGCAATGCGCAGACGTAGCTTGGTTCGAAGTCATCCTTGAGCTTGCCGACCCACGACTTCACCGAGGACGGCCGCAGGGCCGCTAGCTGCATGTCGCCGAACTCGTCGACGATGTGAGTGATGTGGGTCCGCGCCTGGCGCACCGTGGAGTCACGGTTGACCTTGTATCCCTCTATCCACAGGTCGCACCACTGCTGAACCGTCAGTTGAGCGTCCCGCGGCGCGACGTGCGTCCCGGCGACGACTGCGGCCGTCTGACCATCGAGCCACTTCTGCGCGTCGGCCTTCGTGCGGAAGCCCTTGGCG
>NZ_JBOGDD010001153.1:0-7686 GCF_050701675.1 Mycobacterium sp.
CGCGAGACCTGTCTCGCGGGCATCTGCGAGTGCGGCGGTGACTGCAACCTCGACGGCATCGTCTTCGGCAGCGAGATCACCAAGATGGTGTGCATCCTCGGCGGCGATTGCGCCGAGCTGACCTGTCCGGCAGGCGACATCAACCGAGACGGTGAGGTCACTTCGGGTGACATCACCCTGGCCGTGATCAACCTCGGCCTGGGGTGCCCGGGTGAGGGGTCACCGCTGATCTACGCGCTCGATCGGACGACGGAGACTCGCACCCTCGACGTCGGAGACATCTCCGGCATCCCGGGGGAGATCGTCACCATCGATATCGAGCTCACCGGCGGCGACGATGTGACGACTGCGCAGGCAGACATCCTGTACGACCAGTCGCTGCTCGAAGTGTCGGAGACCACCCCACCCTGCACCTTGCACCCGCGCATCCTCGCGGCCGGCTCGTTCGAGCCGGAAGTGCGTCTGCCGCAGACCCCGACCAATCCGCCGGGTTTCGGCCGCCTGCGCGTCGCCGTGGTCGACAAGATGCCGCCGATCCAGTCGTTCGGACCGGGGCCGGTGTTCCAGTGTCAGTTCCGCATCCAGCCGGCTGCCGCGCCCCAGACGTCGCAGCTCGACTACGATCTGAACCGGCTCGAGATCGCCGATCCGGGCTCCAACAAGTTCAATGCGGAAGTCACCGGCGGCGCCATCGAGATCAAGGAGTCGACGACGCCGTGCACCACAGACGAGATGTGCCCAGACGGCACACAGTGCAAGGACGGCGTCTGCAAGCCGATCATCGAGTGCAATGGGCCGATGTCGGGACCGGAATCGTGCCTGGATGGTCGCCAGGCCTGCGTCAACGATGAGTGCGAGTGCGTCGGCGACTGCAACCTCGATGGCCGCGTGCGCAGCAACGAGATCACGATCATGATCAACATCATCAACGGCGTGCAGCCGCTCGAGGCCTGCCTGGCCGCCGATTTCAACGGCGACGGCCGGGTGCGCGCCAACGACATCACGATCGCGATCAACAACATCAATTTGGGTTGTCCGTAGTCGGCCGCACAGGGCAGCGGCCGGTTCCTGAGAGCGCGGGGGCGCGTACTTGGCGAGGACCAGACAAGGGAGAGGAGAAATACGCATGGAAAGTTCAGTGCGGCAGGCAAGGAATGGGATTCTGACGCAGGTGGCGGCGATGGCTGCGTTCATGATGGTGGGGTCGGTGGCCAGCGCAGGCCTCGTCGATCCCGAGTTGTCGCTGGTCGGCGGCAGCGGCGTGCCGGGCGGCACCGTCTCGGTGACCCTGGTGCTGTCGGAAGACATCGATGACGCGGCCGTCAGTGCCGGTATCGATCTGCGCTTCCCGGCCGATGTCGTCGAGTTCCTCGAGCCGGTGAACGGCAACTGCGCCGTCGCCGACCGCATCGCCGACACGCACGGCGTCGCAGGACAGCTGCTCGAAGAGGACGTTGTCAACGTTGAGGTGTTCGTCCTCGGCGCGCCGAATCCGCAGCCGCCGCTCGGCAATGGAGACATCGTGACCTGCGATTTCCACGTGCTGGAAGGCGTGCCGACCGGCACCTCAGCGGTCGAGATCGAATCGCCGTTCCTCGGCGATGCGCTGGGTGGCGAGATCCCCGTGCGCATCAAGAACGGCGAGATCGTCATCACGGACGCGGTACCGACCGCGACGCCGACTCCGACTGGCGAGCCGACAGTCACCGCGACGTCCACGGGTGCGGCGACGGCCACGCCAACCGACACGCCGGACGGCCCAACCAGCACCCCCACCACCGTGGTGGTCGCCACCAGCACGGCGACAGCCACCGGATCGATCGCGGCGACGGCCACGGCGACCCCAACCGAACCGCCGGCGACCCCGACGGCAACCGGCACGGCAGTGCGAACCAGCACCCGCACGCCGGCGCCGAGAAACAATGAGGACGACGGCTGCAACATCGTGCCGAATGGCCAGAGCAACATGCGCGGCACGCTGGCGCTGTTGCTCGCTCCGGCGATGCTCCTCTGGGCACGTCGGCGCCGCTTCTAGACTGAACGGAACGAGGCCGGGTCACCGGCCATAGGCAAACGGGGGACACTCCATACGGAGGTCCCCCGTTCTGCGTTCTGCGCCGGGAAATGCCGCTAGCGTTGCTCGGAACCGGACGGTATGAACGGAGATCGCGGCCGGAGGATACCTCCAGGGGGCGCCGCGAGAACAGGTGCGCAACAGGCATGGCAGATCTGATCGAATTGTTTCATTCGCGCCGCGCCGTGGTCGGCGTGATCGGCCTCGGCTACGTCGGCCTGCCGCTGGCGGCGACGATCGCCGAGGCGGGGTTCTCGGCCGTCGGCTTCGACACGCGGGTCGACAAGGTCGAGGCGCTGCGCCGCGGTGAGTCGTATATCCGCCACGTGCCGTCGTCCCGGCTGACCTCGCTGGTGCGCGGCCGTCTCGGCGTCGGCGGCGAAGCGGGGCTCTATGCCAGCGCCGACTATACCGACCTGGCGCGTTGCGACGCGATCCTCATCTGCGTGCCGACGCCGCTGACCGAGAACCGCGAGCCCGACCTCTCGTACGTGGTCGATACCGCCGAGCGAATCGCCCAACACCTGCGCCCCGGCCAGCTGATCGTGCTCGAGAGCACGACGTATCCGGGCACGACCGATGAGATCGTTCGCCCGATCCTCGAGCGGGCCGGATTGCGGGCGGGCAGCGACTTCCACCTGGCGTTCTCGCCCGAGCGCGAGGATCCGAACAACCGCGACTTCAGCACCCGCACGATCCCCAAACTGGTCGGCGGCGTCACCCCGGAATGCGGACGTGTCGCGGCGGCACTCTACGGCACCGTCATCGACCGCGTCGTGCCGGTGTCGCACGCCAGCGTCGCCGAGGCCGCCAAGCTGCTGGAGAATATCTACCGCAGCGTCAACATCGCGCTGGTCAACGAGCTCAAGGTGCTCTTCGAGCGCATGGGGCTCAACGTGTGGGAAGTGATCGACGCCGCCGCCACCAAGCCCTTCGGCTTCACCCCGTTCTACCCCGGACCCGGCCTGGGCGGACACTGCATCCCGATCGATCCCTTCTACCTGACCTGGCGTGCGCGCCAGTTCGAGCTGACCACCCGCTTCATCGAGCTCGCCGGCGAGGTCAACCTGGCCATGCCGGCCTACGTGATCGAGCGCCTGACCGAAGCGCTCAACGATCGCGGGCGCAGCCTCAAGGGATCGCGCGTGTTCATCCTCGGCGTGGCCTACAAGCGCGACCTCGACGACGATCGCGAATCGCCGGCGTTCAAGCTGATGGAGTTGCTGGCGCGCAAGCAGGCCGAGTTCACCTACCATGACCCGTTCGTCCCTGCCCTCAAGCCCGGCCGGCGCTACAACTTCCAGTTGAGCTCCGCGCCGTTGACGCCGGAGACCCTTGCCGCCGCGGACGCTGTGCTGATCGCCACCGACCACTCCGGCTTCGACTACGAGATGATCGTGCGTCACAGCCGGCTGATCGTCGATACCCGCAACGCCACCCGCAATGTGCGCGAGGGCCGGGAAAACATCGTCATGGCCTGACCAGCCGCGATGCCCGCCAGGGCAGACAAACGCAGCCTTCCAGGTTTTGCATTTGACCGGCCGTGGGAAAAGTGCTCTAAGGCCGCCTATTGCGCTTGAGTTCATGAGGGTTGGGGGAGGCCTGGCACCGACTAGGACATTGAAAGGTTTGCAGACGGTCCGCGGTCCGGGACTCCACGTCAGAACCCCGGATCAACGGCCCGATGTGCCTGGTATTCCCTTGACAATGCGTTTGAATTTTGAGTATGTAACGCGCCACTTCTGCCGCGGCCCCCTTGTGGCGCGGCACATGCTGGCTTCGCACGCGAGGGAGTGAGGTATGAGTCTCGGCCGACTGGAAAGGAGGAGGGAAATGCGCACGGAGAAGCGAAATGCTTTTCTCTCAGGTCTCTGCGGGGTCGCGGTGGCGCTGGGAATGATGGCTGCCACGAGCGTTCACGCGGCTGTCACCACGGAGAGGGGAGCATCGATCCTCGCCTTCCCGAAGATCCTCGCGGACACGGATTCTGATCCGGATACCATTGTCCAGATCACCAACATCTCCAATAACATGGTTCACGCTCGCTGCTTCTACGTGAACGACGCCGACAACCTCTGGCAGGTCACGGACTTCCAGATCTGGTTGACCAAGCAGCAGCCGACGCAGTGGCAGGTGAGCACCGGCCGCTTCGTCAACCCGTCGGACACATGCAACAGCAGCGGTGGCCAGTACTATCCCAACGAGGCCTGCTCGACCGCCGGTCTCGATCCGGGCGCAGTGCCGCCGGTTCCGGATGGTTTCGAGGGTGAGCTGAAGTGCGTCGAGGTCGACGTGGCCGACAACCCCATCGGTGGCAACCACCTGAAGGGCGAGGCGACCCTGTTCGCGGCCGGCGATGTCTCCAAGTACAACGCCATCGGCATCCAGGGCACCGACTTGGCCGGCGAGACGGGCAACGAGCTGCTGCTCAACCAGCCGCTCGATTCGGAAGAGGTCGTCGGACAGTACGACGCCTGCCCGAATGTCCTCCTGCTGAACCACTTCTCGGAAGGCGTCACCGACCCAGTGCTGTTCGATGCGCTGCGCGGCGGCACCTGCTCAATGGATGCCACCGTTCCCTGCTACTCGGACGCCAACTGCCCGAGTGGAACTTGCCTGAACGGGCCGCAGATTCTGGACCCCATCACGGGCGACCTGAGCCTGCGCAGCGCTACGCTCACCGACCTGACGCTGATTCCATGTACGCAGGACTACGAGAACAGCGAGCCCGAGAGCGTCACGGTGCAGTTCGACATCTACAACGAGTTCGAAGAGCGACTGTCCGCCAGCACGACCGTGATCTGCTGGGACAACTTCTTCCTGTACGAAGTCGACAGCCCCAATGACCCCGAACGATCCGTCTTCGCCTTCGGCGGCTTCGGCACCGTGGGGATGCACACGCGAATCAAGCCCGTCGCCGGCGACGGCGCTGTCCTCGGTGTGGCCGGCGTGAGCCGGGCCGATGCGCAGGGTAACGTGACTCGCGCGGCGCTCAATCTCCACATGGAGGGGGACCGGTTCTCGGGAACTGACGGCGAGATCGTCGACGTCGTCACACTGCCCGGCAACTAAGCGGCAGGGAACGAGGGTACGGCTGTGGTTGGGTTCTCCCTGACGGTTGAAAGGAGAAGGGCAATGCGTACGGTGAAGCGGAATCCTTTGCTCTCGGGTGTCTGCGCCATCCTGGGAGGGGCGTTCCTGATGTCGGGAATCGCGTCGGCCGATGTGGCGTCGGACCGCCCGGCGGGTCTGATTGTAATCCCCAAGTTGATCTACGATACGGACGGCGTGTTGAATCCGGCCGGTACCTTCACGGATACCGAGATTCAGCTGACGAACGTTTCTGAAGAAGAAGTGAAGTTGCGTTGCTTCTACGTCAACGCGAATTCGCACTGCTCGAACGATCCGGATCGGGTCTGCTACACCAGTGCCGACTGTCAAGGTGAGCCGGGACCGGGTGGCATCTGCCTCGAGGGCTGGATCGAGACCGATTTCGAGTTCACCATGTCGCCGCGCCAGCCGCTGGTGTGGCGTATCGGTGAGGGAATCTTCTCCCTCCCGCTGGCGGCGCAGGGCCTCAATATCGGCAGCATCCCGCCGGTCAGCGAAGACCCGTTCATGGGCGAGCTCAAGTGCGTCCAGGTTGGTCCCGACGACGCGCCGGTCGATCGCAACGATCTCAAGGGCGAAGTGTCGATCATCAACTACACCGCCTCGTCGATCGATGCCCGGGCCTACAATGCGATCGGCATCCACGCGATCGAAGGTGCCAACGACGGCGACAACACGCTCGTCCTCGGCGGCGAGGAGCCGGAGTACAACGGCTGCCCGAACGTCCTCATCCTCAACCACTTCTTCGATGATGCGGTCGAGCCGGTCAATGGCTACTCGGTGAAGACCCACCTCACCTTGGTGCCGTGCTCGCAGAACTTCGAGCTGCAGGACATCGCGCTGTTCGACACCACCGCGCAGTTCCTGGTCTTCAACGAGTTCGAGCAGCGCTTCTCGGCCAGCCGCAAGGTTCGTTGCTTCAAGGAGTACGAGCTGTGTACCCTCGGCACCGGTCTCGATCGGTCGCTGACCGATAGCGATCCGTCCTCGAACAGCTGCCAGTTCTCGGTATTCAGCGCCTTCGTCTCGGGGACGCTGGCCGGCCAGACCCGTATCCGCGGTGTCGACGACGGGTCGCCCATCCACGGCAACGGGCTTCTCGGTGTGGCCGAGGAGTTCTACCGTTCGGACTCCGAGGACCTGGGAAGCACGGTCGCCTCGACGGCTCTCAACCTGCACCAGGCCGGCGAGCGCGCGACGGCTGATATCATCGACCTGCCGGGCGCTCCGTAAGCACCCGCCAGACCCAACGCTTCTACAGGCCGGGAGGGGAGAACCCCCCCGGCCTTTTTTTCGTCCTCAGCCTGACGCGCCGGTCGCTGCTCGGATGGGAACTGGGTACCGATACGTCACCTTGCAATGGACTATCGATTGCCCTAGGACACTGAGACATAAGCCATACACCAGGTATCGGGGGCATTTGTGATGAGTACGCTAATCTTCACTGCAGTCCTGCTGGTGGCGTTCGGCATCCTGGGCCGAACCCTCTACCGGCGCACCACGGTGCTCTTCAAGGTGGCGGCGGTGGCGCGCTTCGACCGCCTGCTCGAGCGCATCGACGCCGTCAACAAGTACGTGTTGGGTCAGAAGAAGTTCGTCGTCGGCGAGCAGCCCCTGAAGGGTGACAAGGCTGCCGGGTGGATGCACTTCTTCATCTTCTGGGGCTTCTCGGTGCTGGCCATCCAGGTGATCCACATGTTCGTGCGCGGCTTCGTGCCGGACTTCCACCTGCCACTGATGTCCGTCGGTCTGCTCGGCGGGCCGTACCTGCTGCTGAAGGATATCATCCAGGTCATCGTCCTGGGTGCCATCAGCATGGCGATCTACCGCTGGGTGGTCTCCCATCCACCGCGGTTGTTCGGTTTCGCCCCGGCGGAGGATCGGCTGCGCGGCCAGTCGCACGGGGAAGCGATCCTGATCCTCTCCTTCATCGGGACGATCATGATCAGCGGCTTCCTCTACGACGGCGGCCATCTCTATGCGGCGCCGCCCTCGCCGGAGATCGAGAGCGAGAAGCTGTGGCAGCCGATCAGCCGCCTGGTGGGATTCATCCTGGTCACCGTGGGCGGGGTGGGCCTGGCCGGGTTCGCCAGCAATGCCGGGTGGTGGATCCACAACTGCATCATCCTCGCGTTTCTGAACCTCCTGCCGCTGTCGAAGCACTTCCACATCATCACGTCGGTGCCGAATGTCTTCTTCAGGAAGCTGGAGCCGACCGGGCAGTTGAGCAAACAGGATCTCGAGAACGCGACGACGTTCGGTACCTCGTACATCAACCAGTTCACCTGGAAGCAGGTGCTGGACATGTACTCCTGCACGGAGTGCGGGCGCTGTTCGTCGCACTGCCCAGCGACCATAAGCGGCAAGGAGCTGGCGCCACGCCAGCTGATGCTCAACCTGCGCGACTACCTCTACGAGCACGAGGGCGAGGTGATCGCGGCGAAGACGAATGGCGCCGAGGCGGCGGAGGGCACGCCGGCGACGATCGGAGAGAACATCGT
>NZ_JBOGDD010001154.1:0-5294 GCF_050701675.1 Mycobacterium sp.
GGTGGTGGCTGGTGCGTCGCTAGACGGTTCGCTCTTGGGTGGCTCGGTGACGGGCGCGGGCTGCTGCTGGTCGTCGTCGTCCTGCTGCGGGCTGGGTTTGGGACGGGTGGTCACTGGCGCGGTGGTCTCCGGCACCGACTCCGGCACCTGCTCGTGCGTGCTCGGAGACGGGTTGTCGGAGGGACCCGGGGCGTAGGTGGTCTCGGTGGTCGGGGCCATGACGACGGTCGTCGTCGTGACGACAACCGGCGGCGGCATCGCAGGAGTGCCGCTGGGCACGGTGCGTTGAGCGACCGACCGAGTCGTGACCGCAGTGGTGGTCGACGTCGGGGCGATCGGTTCGTTGGAGTCCGCGGGAACCACCCGGAACGCAGCAGGCACACCGAGCACCGCTGCGCCGCCGATGGCGACCAGCACCAGGACGGCGCCGAGACCGACCCGCAACGGGCGGCCGCCGGAATTGGATTTCGAAGGGAGGTCGGCGATGTCGAGATCGTGCGGAGGCCACCAAGAGGTGTGGTCCTCGGGGCCGACCAGGGCGGACCCGGCCGGGGGAACGTCGAGCACCGCACGGTCCAGGGTCTGTTCGCGCAGCCAGGCAGGCGCGGGAACGAGTACCGGAGCGGCGCCGAGTAGCGCAGCCGGACTGACCATCCTGGCGCGTTCCTCCTCGCAGACCACGCAACCGTCGACATGCCTGGCGACGCGCTTGCGCATCAACACCGTGAACTGGCCGTCCCACTGGTCCAGGATCGCCGCCAGTTCGGGACAGCGGTCGGGGTCGGCCTTGGCCCGCTTGCACAGCAGCAGCGCACCCAACGAGCGTGCGATGGTGTCGCGGAGTCGTTCGACCAAGGTGTTGGCGTTCTTCGGGGTGACGCCAAGGGCGTCCGCGAGTTCGGGGCCGTCGAGCCCTTGGCGGTACGCCAACTCGAGCACCACGCGGTCGCGGTCGGACAACCCGTTGCTGGCTTCCCTGACGAGTTCGGCCAACTCGCCGCGGGCCGCCAAGGTGGCCGGATCGGCGTCGTCGCTTGGCATTTCGGGTAGTTCCTCGCTGAGTTGTTCACGCTTGCGGTCACGGATCCGGGAGAGCGCCTCGGAGCGAGCGATCGCATACAACCACGACCTCAATCGGTCGGGTTCGCGTAGTTGCACCAATTTGGTTGCTGCGGTGAGGAATACGTCCTGTACGCAGTCCGCGGCGGCGTCGCGGTCCCGCAGCATGCCAACGCAGAAATCGTGTAACCGGTCGGCGTAGCGGTCGTAGATCTCGGCGAAGGCCGACCGGTCGCCTGCGGCCGCGGCCCGCGCCAGCGCCGCGTCGTCCGCGCCGCTGAACGACGACAGCACGCCACCGGTCATGGCCCCACCCCCGCAGCACACCCCTCGCGTGCCAAGAACAACATCATCGTCGCGGCCTACCCGTCTGGCAATGACTCGTGAGCGGTCGTCGTCCCCGGAATCAACGAGCCGAGACCTGGCCGGGCGTGACGGGCTGCTGCGTGAACCGGTAGTAGCCGTAATCGGTGGCGGTGGTTGTGCCGAGGAGCTGGTGGTTGGCGTCGTACACCTTGCAGATCTGGTCGCGGTCGACCCCACGTCGCTGCGTGCTGTACACACCGAGCGTCGCCCCGGCGGCGTACAGCTCCGGGTGTTGCACGCACGTCGGCTGCATGTTGGTGGCGGCGGTGGCCGGGGCACTCATCGCCAGCGTGCCGATGGCGACGGTCGTGGCTCCGAGGGCAGCGGTGGTGAGATTGCGGAGGGTGGTGAGGTTGGCGTTCATGGTGTTCTCCCTGTATTCGTCGCGGCCCGGATGCCGCGTTCACAGGTAGGAGCTGGGGAGCGCCCGACTTCCCTCACTTTTTTCGGAGATCTTCTCCTGGCCGCTAGGGTTCCCACCGATGACAGGTGTCAAGTCCGATCGGCCCAGCTGGATCGCCCGACTGCTGGACTTCCAGCGCGACGGCGACGTCTTCGTCGCCCCACAGCCGTCCGGCGGTCCGGGCAAACGCCTCTTCGGCGGGCTGATCGCGGCCCAGTCGTTGGCGGCCGCGGGCGCCACCGTCGAACCCGACAAACTGCCGCAGTCGCTGCACCTCTACTTCGTCCGCGGCGGAGAGTACGGCGTCGACGTCGAACTCAACGTGGTCCGGACCCGCGATGGCCGGTCGTTCGACACCCGCCAGGTCACCGCCGTACAGCACGGCAAGACCATCCTGGAGATGATCGCGTCGTTCCATCGGCCGGAGCAGGGTGCCGACTGGCATCCGACTCCGCCGCCGGGCATCGAGTTCGAAGCCGCCCTCCCGAAGGAGCCCGATCTGGGCTTCGCGGGCCGCTTCGAAATCCGCGCTACCCCCGGCGACGACTCGCCGTTCGTGGTTCCCCCGTTCTGGATCAGGACAAGGGACCCGATCGAGGACGACCCGCTCGTCCGCGCCTGCACGCTGACGTTCATGTCCGACTTCGGACCCGTGCCCGTCGCACGGCCACCGGGGACGCCGCTGCGCACGGAGGTCGGCTACGCGGCGAGCCTCGACCACGCGGTCTGGTTCCACCGCCCGTTCGTGCCCAACGAGTGGCACCGCTACGAGGTCAACCCGCTCAACAACGCCGACGCGCGGGGCCTCGTCGTCGGCTCGATGTACGACCTGGCCGGATCGTTGGTGGCCAGCACCAGCCAGGAAGCGCTGTGGCGGTTCTAGGCGCACGTCCTCGTGCTCCGCACCTGGGAGAGTATTGGGCGTGAGCACACCGAGCACGCCAGCAGCCCCACCGAGCTGCTATCGGCATCCCGGCCGGGGAACCTACGTCAGCTGCACCCGCTGCCAACGCCCCATCTGCCCCGACTGCATGCGCGATGCGGCGGTCGGCCACCAGTGCGTCGAGTGCGTCAACGAGGGCACGAAGTCGGTGCGCCGGGTCAAGCCGGCCGGCGGCAAGCCGATCGTCACCTACGTGCTGATCGCGCTGAACGTGGTGATGTTCATCCTGCAGAAGGCAACCGACGAAGTCTTCCGGCAGTTCGTGCTGCAGGCAGACGTCGTCGCCTACTACGACCAGTACTACCGCCTGGTGACGTCGGGGTTCCTACATGCAGGCATCACCCACATCTTGTTCAACATGGTCGCGCTGTACTTCACCGGTCCCGCGCTGGAACGGCTGCTGGGACCTGCGCGCTTCGTGGGTCTCTACGCACTGAGCCTGTTGGGCGGCTCGGTGCTCGTCTACCTACTGACGCCGGTCAACCAGTCAACGCTGGGTGCGTCGGGAGCCATTTTCGGACTCTTCGGCGCGGCGTTCGTGCTGGCCCGCAAACTCGACCTGGACGTGCGTGGGATCGTCGGGCTCATCGTGATCAACCTCGTGATCACCTTCGTCGCGCCTGGGATCAGCTGGCAGGGCCATGTCGGCGGGCTGCTGACGGGCGCGGTGGTGGCCTGGGCGTACGCCTACGCTCCGCAAGCGAAACGGACACTGATCGTGACCGGGTCCTCCGTCGCGCTGCTGCTGCTCTTCGCGGCGCTCGTCTGGTGGCGTACGACGGCGATCCTCACGACAGTCGGCGTGTAAGCCCTAGGGGCTGGGCGGCGCGCCGCACCGGTCCTTGATGTCGACCAGCGGCTGCCGGATCCCCGTGATGTCGTTCTTGACGTCCGGGTGAGCGTTCAGATAGTCCTTCATCTGCTTGGACACCTGGTCCCTGGGAAGGCCTTCGAGGCTTGTCACGAACCAGTTGTAGTCCGGATGGGTGAACAAGTACGCCGACGTCGAGGCGGAGACGCCCGACCGTACGCCCTCCAGGTCGGCCGCCGTGCAGTTCGGCGGGTTCAGGGCTGGGTCCTCGTTGGCGAAGGCCGAGGGGATGGCCCCGAACAGGGTCGTGCCGATCAGCCCACCGGCGAGCACGGCCCCGCCGGTCAGGCGCCGCGCGGTGCGTCCACGAGATGACGGGGCCGGTGATCCAGTGACTGACATGGACGTGCTCCTTTGTGTTTGAGAAGAGTTTGCCGTGACGGACGTCATAACGCTTGGCTTAGGAGGTGATTCACAGGTAATCAGTGCGACGCTCACAGCCCACATACTGGCGGTTCTCATGTCGTGGTGAGTGGCCGATCGCGGAACACCTTGATAACAAGCCGATTACGCCGCGGCGCGGGGGCCGTGGCCGCGGTTGACGGCGCGGTTAGCTTGCCGGAGTCAGGGTGCACTAGAGATGGGATCCAGCCGTGTTGGCGACGTTCGTTGGTGGAGTTCGACACGCGTGGACGCGGCGGCTGGCCGTTTCCGCGCTGGTCGTGGCGACGATGGCGGGGCTGGTCGGGGGCGTCGGAGTCGTGCCGACGGCCGCGGCGTACTCGCGCGATGGCCTGCCCATCGAGATGCTCAGCGTGCCGTCGCCGTCGATGGGACGCGATATCCACGTCCAGTTCCAGGGCGGCGGCCCGCACGCCGTCTATCTGCTCGACGGGCTGCGCGCACAGGATGACGCCAGCGGTTGGGACATCAACACCGCCGCATTCGAGTGGTTCTACCAATCGGGCGTCTCGCTGGTGATGCCGGTCGGCGGGCAGTCCAGCTTCTACTCCGACTGGTACCGGCCCGCGGCGGGCAGCGCGGGCACCTCGACCTACAAGTGGGAGACGTTCCTGACCCAGGAACTGCCCGCGTATCTCTCTGCCAACAAGGGCGTCGCGCCGACCGGCAACGCGGTGGTTGGCCTGTCGATGTCCGGTGGCGCCGCGCTGAACCTTGCCGCGTACTACCCGAATCAATTCGTCTTCGCGGGCTCGCTGTCGGGCTTCCTCAATCCATCGCAGGGTCTGTGGCCGACCATGATCGGCTTCGCCATGAAGGACGCGGGTGGCTACAACGCCACCGACATGTGGGGCGTGTCGGGTGACCCGGCCTGGCGGCGCAACGATCCCATGGTCAACCTGCCGACACTCGTCGCGAACAACACGGCCATCTGGATCTACTGCGGTAACGGCAGGACGTCCGACCTGGACGTGCCAGGTGACTTCGGCGTCCAGTACAGCGCGCAGTTCCTGGAGAACATCACCATCAATACCAACAAGGACTTCCAGAAGCAGTACCTCGCTCTCGGTGGGCACAACGCGGTGTTCAACTTCCCGAACGACGGCACCCACAGCTGGGGTTACTGGGGTTCTCAGTTGCAGGCGATGAAGCCGGACCTGCTCAGGGTGCTCGGCGTAGGCGCGCCACCGCCCCCCGCGGCGCCGCCCGCCGTGGCACCGCCAGTCGTGGCGCCGCCCGCAGTGGTACCA
>NZ_JBOGDD010001155.1:0-11443 GCF_050701675.1 Mycobacterium sp.
GACGAGGCCAGACGATGGCCCGCGACTGCTCGATCGTGACCGTAGCTCCGAAGGACTCAATCAGGCGAGCGCGCCTCCGTGCGCCAGACCGTGACCGGTAATAGCGGTTCGTCGACGGCCACCTGAACTCCGACGTGCGGTTGCGCCGCACGTAGTCCTCGTCCGGCTGCCATCCAGGGGGTGCCCAATGCGGCACCGGGACCCAGGCAGCAGGCTGGCTGGTATCAGGATAGTTCAGCTCCAGCGCTGAGCCCTCCGGGTAACTGAGAACCTGGACGCGATACAAACGCTCGCCCTTTTCGATGAGGTACAGGCTTTCAGTCATAGCGACCACTCCTTTCATAGATGCAAAGTGGTGTTCGCCCTGAAACGACGGTTCGGGGGAGGTCAAAAGAGCTATGACCAAGCAACACAGAGGTGTGTCGCGCACACCCTCGACTAGGGGCCACTGCGGGCACGTCGTGCCACTCGTCGGCCAACAAGATGCGGGTCGCTGTGGTGTTCATCGTGTGGTGCCTCCGAGCGATTTGGTCTTGACGTTGTGCGTACAGAGGCCGTGTCACCACGGCGAGGGCCGTTCGGGTGGTCTCCAGGGATCTAGACGCCACGTTCTCCCCACGAAGGCCAGGAGGTAGCGGGCCAGGACGTAGATGGATGCACCTCCGCAGAACCAACCGGTGAACTCAGGCCAGGGCATGGGTGCTCCTTTGGGTAGATGTTGGCCAGGCGATGGGTGCTCCCTTGCCAGGACATGTAGGGCAAGGGAGCAAGGGAGCACGAAGGGTCCCGTATCTCTCTCCATCCACTCTCTTGCTCTCTTTACTGGTAGAGAGTGTTTTGATGTGCTCCCTTGGAGAGGCCAAGGGAGCAAGGGAGCAAGGGAGCAAGGGAGCGTCATTCGGACTCCCTGGCGCTCTCTTGGTCACTCTCTGGGGTGCCTTCATGCCCTGGGAGACGTGTAAACCATGTCCCCGTGGCCCCATCCTTCACCGACTTGGCCCGCAACCTCTTCTTTGCTCGCTTGGCCTGGTCCACGCTGAATCCCTCAACCTCTGCGGCGCCGTAGAGATCACCGGACCACCGAGGCCCGTTGGCCAGGTAGCTGGCCAGCCACCCAATGACCGTCTCGTCATCGTTGCCGTCGGTCCCACGGCCCGAGGCGAAGGCGTCGGCGATGTGCTGTTGGGCGGTCTGGTCGGTCTCCCCGGCGTAGGCCAGGCGCGGCACCGTGCCGTCGTGGTCCTCGGTCGGCGAGAAGTGCTGTACCCCGGTCACACTGAATCGTGACGCCATGACGGCGGCGGCGGTGTTGGCCTTGTCGGGGCCGATCACCAGATTGCCGTCGTCGTCGCGCTGGGCGAACAGCGTCATGCGGGCCTTCTTGCGCAACTCGCCTGTGGCCCCGTACTTGTCGCGTGCGTTGGCACTGTTGACACGGTTCGTGTGCGTCAGCAGCAGTACGGCGGCATCCGTGGTGATCGCCACCTCGCGCCACGGGTGCAGGGCCTGGCGTGCTTGTTGCGGATTGCGCACGTCCAGCCTGGCGGGCACGGTGTCCAGCCAGGCGTCCACGACGACCAGCACCGGCGCGGGATCGGCCTCGGTGATCAGGTGGAGATCACGGGGGAACTCAGGCGCGCCACTACCGTCCTCCTCGGTGCAGATGACGTGCACCATCGCCAGATCAGCCCCGGCGACCTCCAGACGGGGGCGCACCGTGGTGGACCAGTCGTCCTCGGTGACCACGACGACCACGTGGCCCGGTTCGCGTGCCGGGATTCCGAACTCCACCAGTGGCTTGCCGGTGGTGATCGGGGCGGCGAGGTACACCCAAAACAGGCTCTTGCCGATGCCTTCGTCGCCCACCAAGAGGCTGACCGCAGCGCGTGGGAGGCGGTTGCGCGCCAACCAGCGCGGTCGTGTGGCGGGCGTGAGATCAGCGGCGCTCCAGAGCCTGGGCATCCCGTCGTTCCCAGGGCCACGGCCCGCCTGCTCCAGCACGGCGGCAGACTCGTCGCGCAGGAATCGCAATGCGACGTCGGCGTCTTCCATCTTCTCGGCCCCGCGCCGAATGACGTCCTGGACACGGTTGCGACTGTGCCGCTTCTGCAGCCACTCCACGCACCACTGGGCAGTCTCGTCGATGTCATCGGCATGGGGCAGCGGAACCGAGGGGTACTCCGTCTCCATCACCAACGGTGTCGGGACGGCCTGCTTGGACTCCCAGTGCTCCGTCATGAACTCGAACATCAGTCGGGACACCGGGTCCTCGAACACCGCCGGGTGCAACCGGGCCGCGATCACCGTGGCCATGCCCTCGGGCGTCGTCATCAGGGCAAGCAGCTTGTGCTCGGCGGTCCCAGAGGCACCAGCGCTAGGGCGCGGACGCCGTGGCGTGGGCGTATCGTTGCCGGTGGTCCTCTGCTCGGGCTTCGTGGTCGCCTCGGTCTCTACACCGGGGCGATCTTCTTTTACGTCAGCCACTTGCCACCTCCCGGCGCAGGTGCATCAGGGCACGGTGAGCACCAAGGCGGGTCCCGACGACCATCGGGTGGTCATGGACGCCGTGTGAGGCCACTGGGCACCCCGGATAGGCCACGGAATGACTCTCCGGGTTCTCGACGCACACGGCGCAGAGCACGGTGCCCCATTCCCCCACGGAATGGGTGCTGGCACTCGGGATCTCGCGGGCGCAGATCGCGCAGGCGTAGGCGGCGTTCACTGGTCGCCCTCCTCGGCATCGAGGACCCGCCCGGTCACGAAGTCGACGACGAGCGCGTCGTGTTCTTCAGCGAGGTAGGCGCGGTACTCATCGGTCACGGCCCCCTGTGCGATCAGGTATTCACGCAACCTGACGGTCGCAGCGCGGCGACCGGTGAGAGTGATGACGTTGCTCATCCGGCCACCAGCTCGTCGTGGTGCTGCGCGTGCTCGCCAGCACCGGCGCGGTCGTCGGCCTCGGCCAACCCCACGTCGGCGAGCCTGTCAAAGTCGGCCATTGCTGCCGAGACAGCTCGACTCTGAGCCGCGTTCGGGTTGGTGTGGTCGTGGGGGAGCAGTGCCACGTTCAGTAGCGGGCGGTACTGATGGATCAATCGAACCTCGGTCCGGTCCATCGTCGGCCTGTCGCGGCAGCGCATCAGTTGGACACGCCTGACGAGTCCACCCTTGGCCGACGACGGCTGCATGTGGGAACCGAGACGTGAGAGGACGTTCGTCGACTTGCCCACGTACACGGGGCGTTCGGGGTCGTCGCCCCACAGGATGTAGACGAAGCATCCCCGGGGGTCGAATGACTCGCCAATGCTTGCCGCGACGATGCTGGCGGCTGCGGATTGCTGAGTCTTCGCGACGAGGTCCGACTGCTTGCGAACTGCACGCTCGCTGCATTCCAGCCGGTCGAGCAGCGCGGCGATGCAAAATTCAACGCGAATTGACTGCGAGCGAAGCTCGCGCCTCAACTCTTCCATGGGGTCGACTGACTGGTGTGCGAGACAGCCCTCGGCGCAGGCACCGGCGAGAATCGCAAGGTCACTGAGGCCCGTATGAAGCTGACGAACGAGGTCGTGATCCAGCTTGTGGTACTTCGGCTTACTCACACCGCACCACCGAAAGGCGTGAAAGCAGCGTCGATCTCGTCGAGGTCCAAGCGGATAAACCTGTTGCCCATGCGATAGCCGACCAGCCGCCCGTCGGTGATCATCTGGCGCACGGTGCGCTCAGTGACATCGAGGTATTCGGCGGCCTGGTTGATGGTGCAGTACCGACGCCGACGGGCGCGGTTCGGTGATGGATTGGTGCGCCGTGCGGCACCGTGGTTTGAACTCACGTCGATTCCCTTCGAACACACAATTAGCCACGTGACTAGTTCGCCCTGCGCGTGTGTGTGTCCGAAACTGGCGCTCTGTGGTGGCCAGTCGGGATCTTTCGAGCGAGCGCCCTGAGGACAACGAGAAGGTTGCCGGGCCTCGGTCTGTGGTTGATGGTACACCGGTGTTGTTAGGGGTCAACCAGCAAACTCGCGAATTGTGCGGAAGCGTCCCTAGAGCACGCCGGGAGGCCTAAAGGCCCTGGTGAGATGTTTGCCCATTCTTAGCCCACAGGGCTGGTTTAGTGGGCCTAAATACTATGCCTGAGCTGCACAGACATGTGGTGCGCGATACTGGGATTGAACCAGTGACCTCTTCCGTGTCAGGGAAGCGCTCTCCCGCTGAGCTAATCGCGCCAGGATCTATCTCGGAGGTGGAGACGGGAATCGAACCCGTGTGCACGGCTTTGCAGGCCGTTGCCTCACCACTCGGCCACTCCACCGCTGGGTTGATGCGTCTGCACCCATCGAGCGGATGACGGGATTCGAACCCGCGACCCCAACCTTGGCAAGGTTGTGCGCTACCAACTGCGCTACATCCGCACGCCACGGGCGAGTTCGTCGCCCATCGCGAAGGACGACGATAGTGCATCGACGCTCGGCCGCACAAATCTCGAGAAGCCGCGTGGCTGCTGCCCTCATCGGGTGCTCAGTAGCGCTCGTCACGTTCGGCGACGCGACACGCGGTGATCGGGTCGCAGAAGTCGCCGGCATCGACCTGCCGGCCGGCGATTGTGCGACGGTGTCCGGCCAGTTGGATGGCCAGGTAGCAGGGTTCGTGGGACTTGTCGCGGGGTGTTCGGGAGCGGGGCGCAACGACCGTGGCCGCGCAACTCGGCCGATGAAAGCGCGAATGCCATTGTCTGTCAGAGCAAGTGGTCTTGGCGCACGCGCTACCGAGAAATCCGTGCCTGGTCGCCACGTCACGACACGTGATGGCGGTCCCGCCGCCATCGCACTCACCGTGCCTGCCGCGATCGGGACTTGCCGTAGGGGAGCTGAGTGCCTCTACCGAGTGCCCTGTCGCCCCGCAGGGACGGCACGTGGCGTCACTCCCGCTGACACCGCCCGGTTCCGCTCGCTGACGTCGCAGCGCGCAGTGGCCGGGTCGATGCGGCAGGCGACGTTGCCGCTCGGGGAGGCGTGCCTCACGGGGTCCGCCAGTGCCGAACTCTGCCCGCCGCATGCAGACACCACCGCGGAGGTCGCGGCGAGGAGTTCGGCGCGTGCTGACGCGAGAATTCCCGGCGGCCCTGTCGCCACGTCGTGGGTCGGGATTCCCGGCGGAATGCCGTCGCGTGATAATCTTCGTCGTCCATCGATCAAACGATCGATGCCTCCCTGGTCTCGTAGCTCAGTGGGAGAGCGTCCGCCTCACACGCGGAAGGTCGCTGGTTCGATACCAGCCGGGACCACCAGTAAAACACCAGCTCAAAGGCCTAACTGGCCGGAGAGTTTTTTCAATTGGGAACGCCATCCGGCCAAACTCCCCGCCGATCCGGCTGGATTCGTTGCGCGTGCCGTCGAGGACATCGAGCGCCGAGGCGACGTCGTCGCACAGACCGGCGTAGATGTGCGCCGTCACCGTGATTGAGGCGTGCCCCAGGGTTCGAATCTCTCAGCTCCACCGAGGGTCTTCACGTCGCCGTCTCCTCACCCGGAGTGACGACCATCGGGACCTGAAGGACACGCAGGATCCTGGCGGCGGTGGAGCCGATGAAGAGGCGGCGGGGTGGGGCGAGCCGGCTGGAGCCGAGCATCAGGAGATCGCCGTCCTCCCAGTCGAGCCCTTCCACGGCTTCTTCAACCGTGGCACCGTCGGCGACGACGGCCGTGACGTCAGAGCCCTCGGGAAGCGCTGCCTTCGCGGATTCGAGTGTGGCGTGGGCGTGTTCGCGGGCAGCCTCCACACCATGCTCACCGTGTCTGTCGAGCGCGACGAGCGAGACCAACCGCAGCGGCGCCCCGGTCGCCTTGCTTGCTCGCACCGCGGTGTCGAGCAGGAGAGCCGCGCCGGGGCGATCACCGATGGCGCACGTGACGCTTCGGACGCGTTCCACGTCGGAATGGCGGGTGCCTCGCGGAGCAACGGCGACCGGAACCGGCGCGAAATGCAGCAGGTCGTCGACGAGCGAGCCGAGCGACAGGCTTCCGGCCAGCCCGCCCCCCGATCCGCCGACCACGATGGCCTCGGCGTCCAGTCGAAGTGCTTCCGCGCTGAGCGCGCCAGCGACCGAAACCTCGACCAGCACCGCACCTCGAGCCGTGACGTCGTCGGGCACCAGCCTCATTGCCTCCTCGAGCCATTCCGAGCCCTGTTCGGCGAGCACGTCGTGGAACTTGTCGGACGTCACGCGAGGGGTGGTCACGTCGTCCGGGGCAAGCACCGTCCGCAGTTCCAATTCAGCGCCGAGCGTTCTGGCGAGACGAACGCCGAGCGAAACGGCGTCGGCGCCACCGGATGTCGCGAGATAACCGACGATCAGCTTCACTTGGGCTCACCCGCCTTGCCGTGCTCGACGTGGGGGATGGGCGTGCCCTCTTCGGCGAGGGTCTCCTCTTCGATCTTCATCGTCAGCGGATTGCGCAACCAGCGGGTGGCATAGACCAGCACCGCGAGGCCGACGGCGAACCAGATTGCGCCGTAGAGAAGAGCGTCGAAATGCAGGTTGAGCCACAGCACCGCCGTCAGGCACATGCCGATCACCGGCAGCACGATGTTGGTCAAGATCTCCTTTGGCGTGTTTCGCTTCTTCAAGCGGACGGCGTAGTAAAGGAGCACGGTCAGGTTGACGACGGTGAACGCGATCAGGGCGCCGAAGTTGATCATCGACGAGACGAACTCGAGTGTGAACTTGACGGCCAGCAGCGACACCACGCCGACGATCAGCACCGCGTGCAGGGGCGTCAGGAATCGCGGATGGATGTAGGACAGGTAGCGCGGAATCCGGCCCGTGCCATTGCGTCCCATCACGTAGATCATTCGGGAGACGCTCGCGTGCGAGGACAGGCTCGACGCGAACATCGCGGCTAGGGCGGCCGAGACGAACAGGATCTTGAAGAATTCGCCGCCCACCTTCAGCGCGAGCTCGGGCAGCGTGTCGTCGGTGACCTCGAAGCCGTCGAGCGTGGGGAAGGCGGCCTGGGCGAACCACGCGCCGAGGAAGAAGATTGCGCCGCCGATCAGCAGCGCGAGGACGATCGCCTTCGGCACGGTGCTCGGCGATTTGGCTTCCTCGCTGTACATCGTGATCGCGTCGAACCCGATGAACGAGAAGCACACCACCGTGGCGCCTGCGGCGACGGCGCCCATGTTCACACCCGCGTGATAGAGCGGTTCGAGCGTGAATATGGTGCCCTGGCCCAGGCCGTTGTGTATCGAGTTGTAGGCGAGCACGATGAACACGGCGATGAGCACGACCTGGAAGACGACGAGTACGCCGTTGATGTTCGACGTGCCCTTGATGCTCCAGGCGTTGAGCGCGGTGACGATGGCGACGTAGATGAGGACGAAGATCCACGACGGCGCGTCGGGGAAGAACGACTCGAAGTAGATCCGGCCGATGACGGCGTTGACCATCGGCAGTAGCAAATAGTCGAGCAGCGAGGACCAGCCGACGAGGAAGCCGACGTTGGGGTGGATCACCTCCGAGGCGTAGGTGTACGCCGACCCCGCCGAGGGATAGACGCGCGTCATCCGGCCGTAGCTGATGGCGGTGAACACCATGGCGATCAGCGCGACGATGTAGGCGAGCGGGACCAATCCATCGGTCTCGCCCGACACGATGCCGAACGTGTCGAACACGGTCATCGGGGTCATGTAGCCGAGGCCGAGGCCGACGATCGCCCACAGCCCGAGGGAACGTCCGAGATGCGGTGTGGAGGATGTTGAGGTCTGTTGCACGAGAGACCCTCTCAATTGACCGTTCGGGTAGGCCCCACGTCGCCCACGGGAGTGGCCGTCGGTTCCCAGACGGACACCTTATCCAGCGGAAGTCGATCGCCGTACGGGTTTCTGGTGGTCTGCTGTCGGAACCCTCGATGTTCGTCTGAAACAGCGATCGAGCAGTCGCTCGAATGACATCCGGAGGCGCTCAGTCCAGGTCGGCGAGGGCCCTGCGGGCGGCTTCCAGTTCGGCTTCGAGGGCAGCGACCTTGGCGGCCTGCTGGGAGCGCGCCTCCTCGATGACCGCGTCGATCGGGGTGGAGAGGTCCTCGTGCAGTTCCTTGGCCGCGCGGGAGACGGCGGCGGCCGCGACCGCGAGGTTGCGGGCCAGGTAGGTAGTGCCCTGCTTGAGCTCGGCGTGCCATTCGCCGTCGGCGGTACCGGTGACAGTGAGGGTCAGCTCGAGAGTCTTGGTCTTCTTGCCGGCCGTTTTCTTGGCCGGAGCCCTCTTGGGCTTCTCCTCGGCAGAGACTTCAGCGTCGGGCGCCGCGGGCACCGTCGTACTCCCAGGCGAAGTGCTCTCGACGGAAGGAACCAGGAGGTCGGGCGTGTGGGAGTCGGTGGGCGGCGCTTCTGCTGTCAGGGTGTCTACAGTCATCGTTGCGGCGAACTCCTTCTGAACATCGCCCGCAGTGAGCGGGCCGGCGTTGAGTAGATGAGCGCCCATTAGAACACATGTTCGACGACCGGGCCAGCTTGACTGACGTCGTGTGTCAGCCGGTGGTGCCGCGCTGAATGAGTTCGCCTCCGAGAACGATCTTTTCAACGGGCTTGTCACCGTCTTCGAGGCGTTCGAGCATCAGCCGGGTGCCGATGGTTGCCAGCCGCTCAACCGGTTGCCGTACGGAGGTGAGGTCATAGGACTTCCACGAAGCCATCGGAATGTCGTCGAAGCCGACCACCCACATGTCGTCCGGTACCCGCAGCCCGCACTCGCGGACGCGGTCCAGCGCACCCATCGCCGACACGTCATTGGTGCAGAACAGTGCGGTGGGTGGCTTGGGGAGGTTCAGGAGTTTCCCTGCCGCCTGGTAGCCGAAGTCGTACGTGTAGTCCTGGGCGGCAACGTATTCCGGTGCCAGCGTGATGCCGTGGGAGTTGAGGGCGTGCACGAAGCCGCGCTGGCGGTCACGGGTCGTGCTGGCAGCGTTGCTGGCCCCGATGATGGCGACCGTCCGGTGCCCGCCCTGGATGAAGAAGTCGGCGACGGTGCGGCCACCGTCGAAGTTGTCGGTGGTCACCTGATCGGCGGGAAGCCCCTCGACACCGCGGTGGACGAGCACGAATCGACTGTGGCGCCTGATCGCGGCCTTGAGCATCTCGGAGGTTTCGATGACGGCGGTGAAGATGACGCCGTCCACCGACCGGGAGGCCATGGCGTCCAGCGCAGCCTCGTTGAGGCGCCCGTTGGAGGTCCACAACGACACCTTCTTGCCCGCTGCGTCCAGTGCTCCGGTCAGTGCGTCGAGCAGATACGGATACCAGGGGTTGCCGAGGTCGTCGACGACGACACCGATGGTGTTGGTGACACCGGTCTTCATGGCGCGCGCACCCAGGTCTGGGACGTAGCCGACGGATTCCATGGCGGCCAGCACCCGTTCGCGGGTGGCCTGGCTGACCGCACCGTTCTTGGAGACGACGCGTGACACGGTGGCCTGCGACACGCGCGCGAGCCTCGCTACGTCCCTGCTGGTGGCCATGGCTTGCGTGTCTCCTCGGATCCGCTGGTGGGCTGTCACCATCATCCTTGCCTACGATCCGCCCCGCCGGGTCATGGCGACGGGCGGGCGTGACGGGGTTAGCCGGACAGGTCACCGCCCGGCCGTGCCGACGATGACGGTGCTCAGTGTGCTGCGACGGGCTGGGGGAGGAAGTGGCTGATGATGCCGTCGCCGTAGAGCGTGCGTTCGCCGTCGATGTAGAAGCGTCGCGACGCGACGTCGAGTGCCTGCAGCGGATCGGGCGCTTTCGGCATCGCGGCGAAGGACTCCGCGTCGTGACTGACGAACAGGCTTCCGTCGGTGGCGTGGGCGAGCGCGGTCAATCGGTGCAGGGACCGTGATGCCTGCAGGGCGTCGGTGGTGATCCCAGGCGGGAGGTCGCGGCGGACGTTCTCCCTGCAGTACACGGCGTCGCCGGCGACGATGAAGGTGCCGCAGTCCGGTACGTCCCACAGCACGACTGATTGGTGCCCCGGGGTGTGACCGGGGGTCGCGACGAGATGGATGCCGGGCAGGATCAGCCAGTCACCGTCGGCGAACTGCCAGCGAATGTTCTCCGAGCCGAAGTCCGATCGCAGATAGATGCGGTCGGCGAAGCGGTCCGGGTTGAAGGCGAAGCGGTGTTCGGCTTTCTGCACGACGTGCACGGCGTCGGGGAAGAACCGTGCCGAGCCGCAGTGGTCGTGGTGCAGATGGGTGTAGATGACCATCTTGACGTCATGGGCGTCGAGGCCAAGCAACGCCAGCTGAGCGTACGGGTGATTTTCGTCGGTCATGTGTGGCACAACGGCTTTCGCCAGATCTGCGCCCCAGGTCTTCTCGGGGTCGGCGATGCAGTCCGGGTCGTTGCCGCCGTCGATGAGGATGTAGCCCACCCGGGTCTTGAGCAGGAACATCTGCACGGGGATGAGCAGCCGGGACCCAAAGTTGCTTCCGGGCACGATGGTGCTGGCCTCGACGTCCAGACTGCCCCCGTTGAGTACGTAGACGGCTTCCACGATGGTTTCCATGACGATCTCCTTACCAGGTTGATGACGGTGCGGGCACGGGGTGCGCAGTTACTGGCGCAGCTTGGGCACCCGGGCGTTGAGGAACAGCATCCCGACGAGCAGCAGACCGGTGACGACCTGGCGCAGCGCGTCGGAGACGCCGATGGTGAGCAGGAAAGTGGTAATGACTTGCAGCGCAACGGCTCCGGCGGCGCTGGAGGCTACTCTGCCTTCGCCGCCTGCCAATGATGCGCCACCGATGACGGACGCGGCGATGGTGAGCAGGAGGTAGTCGCCGCCGAGGTCGAGGTTCGCGGTTCCGGCGTAGCTGAGCAGCAGCAGTCCCGCGAGGCCGCCGCAGATGCCGGCGGCGACGAACGCGATGACCACGACGCGGCGCACGTTGACCCCGGCGAGGCGGGCGGCTTCGCGGTTGCTGCCGACCAGGTAGAGGTTCTTGCCGAAGCGAGACTTGGCGATGAACACCGACAGAGCGATCACCAGGACCGCGACCACGATGGTGACGTAGCGGATCCCCAGGATGCTGTCGCCGGTGACGGCGGCCAGCACGTCGGGGACCGAACCGCTGGGAGTTCCCGAGCTTGTCAGCGTCAGGATGAATCCCTGGGCGATGACGAGGGTGCCGAGGGTGACTACTAGTGCGGGGAGCTTGGCGAACGCCACCAGCGCGCCGTTGAGCAGACCGAATAGGGCACCGATGGCGATGACCGCCAGGAGTGCCACCAGCACCCACGGGGTGCCCCCATCCATCAGCATGAACGCGACCACGGCAGTCAGCGACATGAGTTGTCCCACCGACAGGTCGATGCCGAAGTTGCCGGAGATCATCACGATCGTCTGCCCGCAGGAGGCCAGGGCGAGGATGGCTGCGATGGCCACGATCTGGTTGATGTTGCCC
>NZ_JBOGDD010001156.1:0-1506 GCF_050701675.1 Mycobacterium sp.
GTGGGCGCGGCCCTGATCACCGTCTCCGGCTGCAGCAGCTGGCACGGCCTGAACTCGCTGCCGATGCCCGGAACCCAAGGTCACGGACCCGGCTCCTATGAGATCGGCGTGCAGATGCCCGACGTGAACAACATCCAACCCAACTCGCGGGTCCGGGTCGGCGACGTCGCGGTCGGCACGGTGACCAAGATCGAACGCCAGGGCTGGCACGCGCTGCTGTCCCTGACCCTCGACGGCGACGTCGACCTGCCGGCCAACGCGACCGCCAAACTCGGCCAGACCAGCTTGCTAGGGTCGTTGCACCTGGAGCTTGCCCCCCCGACCGAGGAACCGCCGACGGGCAAGCTGCACCAGGGATCACTGATCCCCTTGTCGCACAGCGGTTCTTACCCCAGCACCGAGGAAACCCTCGCAGCGCTGTCCAGCGTGCTCAACGGCGGCGGGCTGGGCCAGGTCCAGGACATCACGGAGGCGTTCAGCACCGCCTTCCGCGGCCGTGAGCAAGATCTGCGTGACCTGATCGGGCAACTGGACACGTTCACCGCCAACCTCGACGACCAAACCCCCGACATCATCGCCGCCACCGACAGCCTCAACCAGCTCGCCGCCAAGTTCGCCGCCAAACAACCCGTCCTGGACAGGGCGCTGCAAACCATCCCCGACGCCCTGGCCGAGCTGAACAAGGAAAAGGACAACCTGATCAACGCCGCCGACCAGCTCGGCAAGTTCGCCGCCCTCACCGTGGACACGGTCAACCAGACCAAGCAGAACCTGGTCAAGGAACTGCAGCAGGTCGGGCCCGTGCTGGAGAGCCTGGCCAACGCCGGACCGAGCCTGACCCGCTCGCTGAGCTACATCCCGACCTTCCCCTTCCCCAACGAGACCATCGAGAAGTGGCAGCGCGGCGACTACGCCAACCTCACCGCGATCGTCGACCTCACCCTCAGCCGGATCGATCAGGGCATCTTCACCGGCACCCGGTGGGAAGGCCACCTCACCGAGCTGGAAATGCAGTGGGGCCGCACCATCGGCCAATTCCCCAGTCCGTACACCCAAGGCAATCCCTTGGTTGTTCCCTACCACTGGGATCAGGGGCCCTAAGAATGCATCTGCACCGACGCATCAAGATCCAACTCGCCATATTCACGGCGATCGCGCTGTTCGCCATCCTGGTGATGGCGCTGCACTTCATGAGACTGCCGGCGCTGCTGTTCGGGGTCGGCCGTTACACCGTCACCGTCGATCTGCCACAGACCGGCGGCCTCTACAGCACCGGCAACGTCACCTACCGCGGCACCGAAGTGGGCCGGGTGGAGTCGGTCCGGCTCCACGGCGACGGCGTCCAAGCTGTGCTATCCCTCAAGTCCGGCATCGACATCCCCTCCGACCTGCGCGCCGAGGTGCACAGCCAGTCCGCGATCGGCGAACAATACGTCGCGTTGCTACCCCGCAACGGCACCGCACCGCCACTGAAGGACGGTGACGTCATCCCCGTCACCGACACCT
>NZ_JBOGDD010001157.1:0-11362 GCF_050701675.1 Mycobacterium sp.
GTGCTGGTCAAGGACGAGTCGCTACGCCTCGGGCTGCCAGCGTTCAAGATGCTCGGAGCCTCGTGGGCGGTGCACCGCGCGCTCGGCTCATCCGATCGCGACCGGCACCGTCTGGTCACCGCCACGGACGGCAACCACGGCCGTGCGGTCGCGCGGATGGCGGCGCTGCTCGACCTACCCGCCACGATCGTGGTGCCGCGCGGCGTCTCTGCCCGGGCGGTCGGGCTGATCCGGGACGAGGGCGCCGAGGTGCGGGTGTTGGACGCGCCATACGACGACGCGGTGCGGCAGGCGGCCCAGCTGGCCGAGGCCGATCCCCACGCTCTACTGGTGCAGGACACGTCGTGGCCAGGCTATGAGGACGTGCCGCAGTGGATCGTGGACGGCTACGCGACCCTGTTCGACGAGGCCGCGGACCAGGCAGCGGAGCTGGGGGCCGCAATCGACCTCGTGGCGGTGCCTGCCGGGGTCGGCTCGCTCGCGCATGCCGCCGTGCTCTTCGGGCGCTCGCGGCCGGACTGCCGCATCGTCGCGGTCGAGCCCGATGTCGCCGACTGCCTACGGGCCAGCCTGGCTGCGGGGGCGCTGACCACGGTGCCGACGGGTCAGACGAGCATGGCAGGCCTGAACTGTGGCACGCCTTCGTATCTGGCCTGGCCGGACCTGCAACGGGGACTCGCTGGTGCGGTGGTCGTCGACGACGGGCTCGCCGCCGATGCGATCGCCGAGCTGGCTGCCCTCGGTGTGGACAGCGGTCCGTGCGGTGCCGCGAGCCTGGCCGCCTTGCACGTCCTGGCGAGCAAACCGGCCCGCGCCCAACTCGAGCTTGGCCCGAAATCGTCGGTGGTACTGCTCAATACCGAGGGCTCCGACGCGTCGGGCTGATTTCCCTTGCGAGGTCGCAGTGTTGGGGTCAGCGATTGGCCGGCACCGTGAGTGGGCCCCCACCCGCGGACTGAAGCAGGCAGATCACGGTGCTCGGGTCCGGGTTGGACGAGGTTCGATTCTGGTTCGAGTCGATCAGGTATGTGATCGTGAAGGTGCCGCTGCCGACGGGTTCACCCGTGTACTTGGTGAAGCCCTCGGCGCACTTGCGGTCGGCGACGTCGGCCACGGCGGTGTTGACCGCCAACGGTGCGCGTAGGAAGACCTCGGCCTGATGCGGTGTCTCGCAGTCCACGACCGCGACACCGATCACGTTGGGGTCGTCGAAGGGCGGCGGGTCGGCCAGGCAGTCGCCGACGGCGAGGTCGAACCAGTTCACGGTCCGAGCCGCCGGCGTCGGGGGAGCGGCGGCCGTCGTTGTCGTCGCCACGGGTGTCGTCGTCGTGACGCCGGTCGACGACGAGCTCGGCGTCGTCGTGCTCGAGGCGCAGGCCGACAGCAGGATCGGCACGGCCATCAGGGTGATCACCCCGACGGACGGACGGTTGCGCATCGGGTAAAACTAGCGACCGTCGCGATGGGGTGTCTGCGTTTCTTGAGACGGGCGCCTATTGGCCCCGGATCCTCGGGTTCCGGGGCGGCTCGACGTGGGTCGCGAGAGTCGGAGTGGGCGAGTCGATTTGGATTCCACACGCGGCGGCGAACTGCAGTGGATTCAGACCGTCGGCCGAGTTCATGTCGCAGTTGCCGAATGGCGGGGCGCCGTTCGGCAGGGTGGTCCCGTTGCCGTACCCCTTGCCGTCGGTGTACTGGTGAGCAACCTTGCCCGGGTAGGTCGGATTGTTTCCGTACGCGGCGATGACCAGACGCAGGCCCACGGGTTTGACCCGCCACAGCCGATTCAGGTCGCCCACGTTGCCGTAGCCGATCACGCGGCGCCGCTCACCGAGCCAATCGGCGACCGCCCCATGAGCCCGGTTGATGCCGTCGGACTGGTCGCCGGTGATGCTCCCACTCCAGCTCTCGACGTCGATCATCACGGCCATCCGCGGGTGCGGCTGTCCGACCATGTCCACGAGTGTGTCGACGGTTCGTCTCCAGTTCCGGCGCCAGACGAAGTACACGATGAAGAAGTCCAGGTCGCCGACGTCGCAACGGCGTTTGCACCAGGGATGGTTGGTGGCCCAGTTCCGGTCGCGGTGGTCGCCGTCGTTG
Source organism: Mycobacterium sp. (assembly GCF_050701675.1). GTDB lineage: Bacteria > Actinomycetota > Actinomycetes > Mycobacteriales > Mycobacteriaceae > Mycobacterium. The sequence goes on from NZ_JBOGDD010001157.1 coordinate 2,101, forward strand.
GAGCGGATGCAGAGCACCCGGTGCGGATAGCGGTCGTCGACAGGGACCTGCCACTCGGAGACGTCCGCATAGATCGTGTCGGCCGTCGCCCCCACCTCTTCCCTGATCTATCGTGCGGCCTCCCAACCTACGCAAGGTGTTGCCCCGCTGCGACATACGCAGCTCGGTGGTGCCTCAGCCGTCGGCGCGGCGCGCGACGAACTCGCGCAATCGGGGATCGGTGGACGTGAAGCGGTCGACTTCCTCGCCTCCATCGCACCGCAGCAGTGCGATGGTCACGCCGCGGGACGTTTGGGCGACGAGCTGCCACGTGGCGCCGGCGTCCTGCCAACGAATCAGTTCGGCGACGTAGTCGCGGTCCTCGGTCGATTCACCGTGCACGCCTCTACCATGGCATCTCTGTCGTAGGCTGCCGCGGTGGACCCGGGCATCAGGTTGGCAGTGGCCGCGGTGTTCGTCTGGCTCGGCATGGTGCTGGCCATATCGTTCGTCGAGGCGCCGCTGAAGTTCCGCGCGCCAGGCGTCACGCTGCGGATCGGGCTGGGCATCGGCCGGCTGGTCTCCCGCGCCCTCAACGTCTTCGAATACGTGTTCGCCATGGTCATCGCGGCCGCCCTCTTCACCCACGAGACCTCGGCGGCCCTCAACGCCGCGCTGTGCGTCGCGGTCGGCGCGCTGCTCGCACAGACCATCGTGATGCGTCCCCTGCTGTCCCGGAGAACCTCCGCGGTGCTGGATGGAGGCGAGGAGGGTCCTCGATCAGGCGCCCACTACGTCTACATCGCACTCGAACTCGTCAAGGCCGTCGCGCTGGTGTGGACCGGCGTTCTCCTGATCGGGGATTGAGACGATGACCGCGAAGCATGGGCAGGGCGACGATTCGCATGCCGAACTGCCGTCCGATCCCGACGTGTCCGCGGCGTCAAGCAGGCCACTGCATCTGAGGCCGTCCACGCTGGCATGGGTGTTCGCCGGAGGTGTCGTCGGCACGGCGCTGCGATACGTAATCGAGAATCTCCTCCCGCACGACGCCTCGGGGTGGCCGTGGGCGACGTTCCTGATCAACCTGAGTGGCGCCTTCATCTTGGGCTGTCTCCTTGAGGGCCTGACGCGGCTCGGCGACGACTCGGGCTGGCGCCGACGGGCGCGACTCTGTGCCGGCACCGGAGGTTGCGGTGCCTTCACCACCTACAGCACGTTCGCACTCGAGGTCGTGTTGCTCGGTCGGCACGGGCACGTGGCGACCGCAATCAGCTATGGCGTGGTCAGCGTGGTGGGCGGAGTGCTCACCGCCTGGCTTGGAATCGTGGTCGCCGCGAGCGTTCACCGTCGGGGGGCGCGCTCGTGATCCCGGTACTGACCTTCCTCGCCGGAGCCACGGGCGCAGTGGCGCGATTCGTGTTCGATTCCTCGTTCAAGCGACGATGGCAGTCCCCGTTCCCGTGGGCCACCGTCATCATCAACGTGACGGGTTCGCTGCTGCTCGGCATCCTGGCCGGCCTGGTGCTCTTCGGTGGCCAGCCAGCCATCTGGCAGACCGTGATCGGAACCGGTTTCTGCGGCGGTTATACGACTTTCAGCACCGCCAGCTTCGAAACCGTCCGGCTCGTTCAGCAGAACCGGCGGGCCCTCGCTCTGCTCAACGCGTTTGGGTCATTGATCACGTCGGTCGCCGCGTGCGCAGCCGGACTTGCCCTGGTGTGGGCGCTCTAGGCTTTCGTCGGTCTGAATTCTTGGCGACGCCGACGTGCGACGCGGCGCGAGGGAGCAGAATCGAATCCATGCCTGCCAACCCGCGTGCTGGACAACCGGCGCTTCCAGAAGACCTCATCGACGTGGCCCAGGTGGTCACCGCCTACTACAGCGTCGTGCCCGACCCGGAGGACGTCGATCAGCAGGTCGTGTTCGGGACGTCGGGGCACCGCGGGTCCAGCTTGGACGCCGCGTTCAACGAGGCGCACATCCTGGCGACGACGCAGGCGATCGTCGAATATCGCGCCGCCCAGGGGACGACGGGTCCGCTGTTCATCGGCCGCGACACCCATGCTCTGTCCGAACCGGCCTGGGTATCCGCCCTCGAGGTGTTGGCCGCCAACGACGTGGTGGCGATGATCGACGGCGCCGACCGGTACACGCCGACGCCCGCCGTCAGCCACGCGATCCTCAAGTTCAATCGCGGGCGCGACAGCGACCTGGCCGACGGCATCGTCGTCACCCCGTCGCACAACCCGCCGCGGGACGGCGGTTTCAAGTACAACCCACCCAACGGTGGTCCTGCGGATACCGATGCGACGGGGGTGATCGCCAAGCGCGCCAACGAAATCCTGCGCGGCGGGCTGGCGGACGTGAAGCGGATCCCGCTGGCGCGGGCACTGCAGCTCGCGCAGCGGCACGACTATCTGAACGCCTACGTCGAGGACCTCCCGAACGTCGTGGACATCCACGCCATTCGCGCCGAAGGCATCCGCATCGGCGCAGACCCGCTCGGCGGGGCCAGCGTCGACTACTGGGGTGCCATCGCCGAGACGCACAACCTGGACCTCGTGGTGGTCAACCCGCTCGTCGACGCCACCTGGCGATTCATGACGTTGGACACCGACGGCAAGATCCGGATGGACTGCAGCTCGCCGAATGCGATGGCGTCGTTGATCGGCAAGATCGGGAACTACCAGATCGCCACGGGCAACGATGCCGATTCCGACCGACACGGCATCGTCACGCCCGATGCCGGGCTGATGAACCCGAACCACTATCTGGCGGTCGCGATCGACTACCTCTACTCGCACCGGCCGAACTGGCCAGGGTCGACCGCCGTCGGCAAGACGGCGGTCAGCTCGTCGATCATCGATCGCGTGGTGGCCGGACTCGGCCGCAAGCTGATCGAGGTGCCCGTAGGGTTCAAGTGGTTCGTCGACGGATTGATCAGCGGCACAATCGGATTCGGTGGTGAGGAGAGTGCGGGCGCATCCTTCCTGCGTACCGACGGTTCGGTGTGGACCACCGACAAGGACGGCATCATCCTGGCGTTGCTAGCCTCGGAGATCCTCGCGGTGACGGGGTCGACGCCGTCGCAGCGGTACGCCGAGCTGGCGGAGAAGTACGGCGCACCGACGTATGCGCGCATCGACGCGCCCGCGGACCGGGAGCAGAAGGCACGCCTGGCCAAGCTCTCACCGGAGCAGGTGAGCGCGACCGAGCTGGCGGGGGAGCCCATCACGGCGAAGCTGACGACCGCCCCTGGCAACGGCGCACCGTTGGGCGGACTGAAGGTGACCACCGAGAACGCGTGGTTCGCCGCGCGTCCGTCCGGCACCGAGGACGTCTACAAGATCTACGCCGAGTCCTTCAAGGGGCCGGAGCATCTGGCTGAGGTGCAGGAGGCGGCCAAGGACGTGGTGAATACAGTCATCGGGTGAGTTCCATAGCGGAGGGTGAGTGTAGGGAGAAACCGAAGCTCCCAAGTGAGGTATGGGTCCTCGTCACCGCCAACGCGGTGATCGCCCTCGGTTACGGCGTCGTCGCGCCCGTCCTGCCGCAGTACGCACGTAACTTCGGTGTCAGCATCGCCGCCGCGACGTTCGTGATCACGGCCTTCGCGCTGATGCGGCTGTGTGCCGCGCCCCTCAGCGGCGTGCTGGTGCAGAAGCTCGGTGAGCGCCGGATCTACCTCACCGGCCTGGTGATCGTGGCGCTGTCGACGGGCGCGTGCGCGTTCGCGCAGACCTACTGGCAGCTGCTGGTGTTCCGGTCGCTCGGCGGGTTCGGGTCGGCCATGTTCACGGTGTCGTCGTTGGGGCTGATGATCCGGATCTCGCCGTCGGATGCGCGAGGACGCGTCGCCGGGCTGTTCTCGAGCGCCTTCCTGGTCGGCTCCGTCGGCGGCCCCGTGCTCGGAAGCCTCACCGTGGGCTTCGGCTTGTCCACGCCATTCGTCATCTACGGCGTTGCCCTTCTGATCGCGGTCGCGGTGGTGTTCGTCCGGTTGCGGCATTCGTCACTGGCTGCGGCGGACGTCCAGACCGAGCCCGCCATCACGGTGCGTGAGGCCCTGCGCAACTCCGCCTACCGAGCGGCGCTGTTCTCCAACTTCGCCACTGGTTGGTCCGCGTTCGGGCTGCGCATTGCGCTGGTCCCATTGTTCGTCGTCGAGGTGCTCGGCCGGGGCGCCGGAATGGCGGGACTGGCGCTGGCGACGTTCGCGATCGGGAACGTGACGGCGGTGATCCCGAGCGGGTACCTGTCCGACCGGATCGGCAGGCGCCTGCTTCTGATCGTCGGCCTGACGGTGTCGGCGGTGTCGACGGTGCTGGTCGGGTTTACGACGTCGCTGCCGTTGTTCCTGGTGGCGGCCTACGTCACGGGTGCGGCGACGGGCATGTTCATCTCGCCGCAGCAGGCTGCGGTCGCCGACATCATCGGCAGCAAGGCCCGCGGCGGTACCGCGGTCGCGACGTTCCAGATGATGTCGGACTTCGGGGCGATCCTCGGTTCGTTGGCCGTCGGTCAGATCGCCGAACACCTGACGTTCGGGTCGGCGTTCGTGATCAGCGGGGTGATCCTGGCGGTGGCTGCGGTCTGGTGGGTCTTCGCGCCGGAGACCAGGCCGCGATCGAGCACCGAACACACGGCAGTCCGTCCTTTCGGTCCGGAGGCCGGCGGGGAGGTCCCGTGACGTGCGGTTTTGAACCGCAAGTGCTGGTTGGTGTACCGTCGACCAGCACGACTTCAAGGGGCTATGGCGCAGTTGGTAGCGCACCACACTGGCAGTGTGGGGGTCAGGGGTTCGAATCCCCTTAGCTCCACCCTTTTGACTAGGCAGTTTGCGGAGTTTTCGGCTCGGCGCACTTCCGCGGACTTGCGCGGTGGCAGTGTGCGGGTGGGGGTTCGAATCCTCTAACCTCCACCAGGTTTGGCTAACCGACCGGACTGGTCGACGGGCCGAACTGATGGTGCACCAAATCAGGTGTATGCAAACCGGTCGGGTCGATGACCCTCTCTTTTCGAGCTGCGCCGCACGCACCGGCTAGGCCACGGCTAGGCCCAGCTCTGCGATCAGCCGATCAACGGCGCAGCAGGCCACGGTCCACGCCCTCGAGGCGCAGCGGTCGGTTTGCACGCGGTTGTGGAGCAGATTCCATGACGGCAGGGGTCGGTGGAGAGGGTGCCCATGGACTCGCGACGGCCGGGGGTGTGGCTGATCCGCGTCGAGGACGTGCAGCGAAAAAGGTGTAACCCGAAGTAACACAGGAGGTTACCGATCGCGTCGTCGCTCCTTTCCGGAGTCAGGTTACTGGCCGACTGACGCCACGGCCCGTCTGGCCGCCTCGACGAGATGGGAAGCTGCGCGGTTCATCTTCTTGCACTCGGCGGTGGACAGCGGCTGGTGGGTGTAGGCCGCCTTGTTCTTCAAGCCGAGCAGGGTGTTCAGGTGTCTTTCGGATCCCTTGTCCGCCGTTTCCAGCAGGGAGACGGCCTCGCTATGGGTCCCGGTGGACGAATGCACACCGAGCCGGACGCAGCAGATGACGTCGGAAGCGGCGATACCGGCGTCCACGAACAGATCACCCGCCGCGTTGGGCATGTCGTCTTCTACGTGCTCAGCGGCGTCGAAGAACTCAACGGCCTTGGACAGGCGCCCCGCGGTAACCATGGAATTGCACTTACGCGTCCCCGCCATCAGGTTCTCCTCACTGCCGCAGCCTTGCCGACCGGGCGCAGCTGCCGATTGAGCCATGCCCGTGTCCCGGCGACGGTCAGGCCTTGCTTGGCCACGTCACTCAGTAGCGGCTCACCGACGGCAGCCGCTGCGCGAAGCTCGTCTTCGGTGTACTCGACGACGCGGCCGTCGTTACCGGTCCATGCGGTGACCGACCGCGCGAGTTCGGTCACCTGTTGCTCCCACGCCTCGAGATCGCCATGGCGGCCATCGTGTTCGTGATCGGAGGTGCGCACTAGAAACAGGTCGATGTCGCTGCCGAGAGTCATCCGCCCCGTTGCCGCTGACCCGAACACCGCGGCGTATTTGAGCGCCTCGCCCCATCCTTCCAGGTGCGCTTCGAGGCGATCGAGGAACGTGGCGGTCAGCCGCGACAGCGCCAGGATCGGCTCTACGGCAAGATGTTCGGTGTTGAGTCGGTAGGTGTTGGTCCTGCCGACCTGATCGTGGAGCACCACACCCTGGGCGGTGAGGCGGATGAGGACTTTGCGGATGCCTTCGCCTGACGCTTTGGTCAGGATGCGCTTGATTTGGGTGATCGTGAACGTCACCTCGCTGGTTGCCAGAACGGCGAGTACGTCGCCGTCCAACGTGGGCGTCACCGTGGCAAACGGCCGGTTCAGCTGCATTGCGGCCACTCTCCTTATCTCCAACTAAAGTTTGAGTATCACCACTATAGTTGCGATCTGCCATAGATACCCGAGAGCGACCAAATTTGTGAACGGATTTGTGAAACGAGACTCCGCCAAACGGCCGAGACAGCGTCGCACGGGCTAACACGCCGCTCAAACCTTGTATCGCCTGGCCTGGACGTATGTGCCACCGCCCGCTCCTGGCAGTGTGGGGGTCAGGGGTTCGAATCCCCTTAGCTCCACCCTCTTGACTAGGCGGTACTGCGGATCGCTGACTCGCTATTTCTCCTCGCGCAGCGGCGACCACGGGCTGCGGCGACAACCTTGCCGCCTGTGCTCGCAGTGCCCAGTCAAGAGTCGCGCTCGGGATGGGTTGGCCTGTTGTCACCTTGGTTCCGTATGGGGTCCAAACGCCGTCACTCGAAGTTGCCTGCCCGGTTATGCTGCGGTTCAGGCCTTTTCGCGCATTGATGCAGTCCACTCTTTGACGGCTTCGTCGCGACCGTGGCGGATCTGGACGCGGCGGTAGCCATGGGTTGGCGCGAGGCGTGAGAAGTGTTTGAACGTCGCCTCGGCGCCCTGCGATGTCAGTGCCTTGTCGAAGCGGACCCATTGCCACTCGTCACCGTCGAACGTCTGCTCCCACAGCGCGTAGAACGACACGCTGTCGACGACGGCACGGCGGACCATTTCCGACGGTGTTGCTCCCTGGACTTTGGCGCTGTGCACTAACTCGTTGCGAAGTGATTCGGGAAGCCGGATCGCCAGAACCGGTGTCTTGCCTGTCGTCCGAGTGCCCTTGTTCGGCCGCCCCGTTGGCAGGTAGGCGGGATTCAGTTCGACGGAGGTGACTTCGGCTGCCGTTGGGGGATTGGTCTCGTAGTCGGCGGCCATCTCGGCGTATTCGTCATCAGTGATTCGGGGCGTGGCCATGTCGATAACTCCATTGAATGATCAGGCCCGCTGAGGGCCGTATTCGGGATCCACCAACGAGTCGAGGCCGAGGCGTGTGATGAGGCCGGAACGCAGCATCAACGCGTGGAATACCTCGGCGACGTTGGGGTCGATGAGGTCGGCGATGACCTCGATCCACGATTGGTTGTCGGCGGCTGGCCCGATGAAACACCGGCGCCGTGTTCGCTCGACGGGGAGCAAGCCCAACGCGGTGCGGGGATGTGCAATCACGGCCGTCGCCTCCCCATCGATGATGAGGTGCGCGTGGGCGTTGGACCGGGTCACGGCGGCCACCGTAGGTGCGCCTCGCCTCGGCGAGGAACGCCACTTGGGCGCGGAGCGCGCACCGAAAGATGTTGGTGGGATACATCGCTGGCGGCATCATGTGGGCTGCCATGGACGCAACGTTGACGGTGCCCGGGGCGTTGATGGTGGTGATGCGCTTGACGGAATCGGTTGTGATCAGCTCGGAGTTGGGCATCCCGCGACCTGGCCTGCTAGTTCCAGGCTTAGTTGACGATGGCGATAGGTCTCAGAGCTTTGAAAGTGTTAGGCAATCATCGGGTCGATCGCCGACCGGGGCACCAGCACCTGCAACGCCCCAGCTGAGGCGGGCAACAACACACCCTGGTCGAAGAAGAAGATCACGCCGTCGTTGACCACCGCGAAATTCTGATAGTTGGCAGGGTTGTACAGCGCGGTTGTCGCGAACGGCAACGGCGGTGGCGGTGGTGGCGGCGTGGTAGTCGGCGTGGTCGCAGCTGGCTGTCCCGGTTGCGCGGGCGGCGGGGGAGGCGCGACGGGCGGCGGTGGTGCCAGCTGCTGCTGCAGTTCAGCTTGGACGATCGGCGCGACGGTCTTCAGCGGGTCGTCCACGCGCCACAGCGGCGTAGCTTGTTTGTCGTCCGGTGCGGCCGTGTAGGTGATCGTCTTGCGGTAGCTCTGGTCCCAGTTGAACGCCTTGTACGTCGTTTGTGGACTCGCGCCGCCGACGTTTTGGGTCACCTTGAACACCACGGCCTGTGTGCCGCGCGGGGGGATCGACGAGGTGTATTCCGTCGGCGTGATGCTCAGCTCATACGGTGCAGTGCGGGCCGCGCCAGACTTGGCCGTGTTGAGGAACCCGTCGCGGGTCTGGGAGATGTAGTCGGCGACCGACTTCTGGTCGGGGTAGTCCAGCGGAATGCTGATGTCGACGCTGTACCCGGGGTCGGAGAGCTGGATCTCACACGTGCTGCCGGTATTGCCGCCCTTGAGTTGGGCGCAGTAATCCGTCGGCGCCGCCACGGCCACGCCGGAAGAACCGAAGACGGTGGCAACCGCGGCAAGCACGGCCACGCTGAAAGAGCGCATGGGCAATCCCTCCAAGCAAACGCGGCACCGCGCCGCGACGACAGATTAACGTGCAGCGCACCAGTAAAGCGGGCCGGGCGGAGTTACCGGCTTGTGTGCGTGAGAAATTGTCTCGGTCTCCACGGCGACGTCTCCCTGTTCCGCCCTGTTGAAGCACAGCGGTCAGCCTCGCCGCCCGGCGCGTTCGGCGAAAGAGTCGAGCGCGGCGAGTACTTCAGGAGAACGCCACACTCGGTTGCGAGGTCCGTTGGTCGTCTCGACGAGGATTCCCGCCTCTGTGAGCGGGTTGAGGTAGCGGTGAGCGTTGGTGGACTCGATGCCCAGCTCCAGCGCCAGTAGCGCAGCGTTCACGACCGGGCGGCGGGTCAACAAATCGGCGACCTTCCACACTGCCGAGTCGGACCGCGCGGTGATCCCGTCGTTCCAGGTCGCCCGGATATGGCGGAGGTCGGCGACCAGTTGACGGCCGTTTGCGATAGCCAGGACGGTGGCCTGCGAGAAGCGCTCCACAATCGGCGCTGCGTCACCGTCGCGATAGCTAGTCAACGCGGCAAAGTATGCGCCCGTGTCGGCCAACAGTCCGGCCGAGACAGGCACCGTTACCTGG
>NZ_JBOGDD010001158.1:0-4148 GCF_050701675.1 Mycobacterium sp.
GCGGTGTCCACGCCGTCGGCAGCGGTCGAGTTGCGCATGATCGCCGTCTTGATCCCGCCGGGGTGCACGGTGGTGACCTTCACGGGATGGCGGCTCACCTGCATCTCCTGGCGGAGCGCTTCGGTGAATCCGCGGACGGCGAACTTGGCCGAGTTGTAGGCGGCCTGCCCGGGGACCGAAAAGATGCCGAACAGGCTGGAGACGTTGACGACGTGTCCGTCGCCGGACTCGATGAGGTGCGGGAGGAACGCCTTCGTCCCGTTGACGACGCCCCAGAAGTCAACGTCCATCACGCGCTCGATGTCCTTGAACGGGGTGACCTCGACATCGCCGACGTAGGCGATGCCCGCGTTGTTGTAGATCTGGTTGACCTTGCCGAAGTGCGCCTTGACCGCGTCGGCGTACAACTCGAACGCCTCGCGTTCGGTGACGTCGAGACGATCGGCCTTCACCTGCACGCCGATGGCCTTCAGGCGCTCCTCGGTGACCGCCAGTCCTTCGGCGTCGACGTCACTGATCGCCAACTTGGCGCCAGAGCGGCCGAGTTCGAGGGCCAACGCCTGCCCGATACCCGATCCTGCTCCCGTGACGACGGCGACTTTCCCGGCGAAGCCCTCCATGGACACTTCCTCTCTCGACCTTCGACCACCGTGCCTTCGGCGAGCCAGCCTAGTCGGTACCGCTGGTTGCAGGTAAACCTGGGTGCGGCGGCCCCGGCCCACGAGCGTGCATGGACTGCCACCGTGCAGCAGCGTGTCGTGTACAGACACGCACTCTCGCGGGGAGGGGGAGGCTCGCGGCAAGGGGTGAGGGTGGGGAGGGGGGAGGCTAGCCGAAGGCTTCGTCGATGATCTCCTGCTGCTCGACGGCGTGCACCTTCGAGCTGCCCGACGACGGTGCCGACATCGCGCGCCGCGAGATGCGCTTGATGCCGGTCAGCTTGTCCGGCAACTGCTCTGGCATCGCAAGGCCGAAAGTGGGCCACGCTCCCTGATTGGCCGGTTCCTCCTGCACCCAGAAGAACTGCTCGGTGTTCGGATATTCATCCAGCGTGACGCCCAAGCGCCGCTTCGGCAACGGATAGAGCTGCTCGACTCGGACGATCGCCACGTCGTCGCGGCGCTCCTTGTTCTTGCGGGCTATCAGGTCGTAGTAGATCTTGCCGCTGGTCAGCAGAATCCGCTTGACCTTGCTCCGGTCGCCGTCGCCGTCGGTGTACGTCGGCTCCTCCAAGATCGAGCGGAACTTCTGCTCGGTGAAGTCGCGGATGTCGCTCACCGCAGCCTTGTTGCGCAGCATCGACTTCGGGGTGAAGACGATCAGCGGGCGGTGGATCCCGTCCATGCCGTGACGGCGCAACAGATGGAAGTAGTTCGCCGGCGTCGATGGCATTGCGACGGTCATCGAGCCCTCGGCGCATACCTGCAGGAACCGCTCGATGCGACCCGAGGTGTGGTCGGGGCCCTGACCTTCGTGCCCGTGCGGCAGCAGCAGCACGACGTCTGACAGCTGACCCCACTTGGCCTCACCGGAGCTGATGAACTCGTCGATGATCGACTGCGCGCCGTTGACGAAGTCGCCGAACTGCGCTTCCCACAACACCATTGCGTCGGGGTTGCCCACCGAGTAGCCGTATTCGAAGCCAACCGCGGCGTACTCGGACAGCGCCGAGTCGTAGACCATCAGACGGCCGCCGGTCGGTGTGCCGTCCTCCTTGAGCGTCAGCAGTTCCAACGGGGTGAACTCGGCGCCGGTCGAGCGGTCGATGATCACCGCGTGCCGCTGCGTGAACGTGCCTCGCCGGGTGTCCTGGCCGGACAGCCGCACCAGCTTGCCTTCGGCCACCAGCGTGCCGAGCGCGAGCAACTCGCCGAACGCCCAGTCCACCTTGCCCTCGTAGGCCATTTCGCGGCGCCTCTCCAGCACCGGCTTGACGCGGGGGTGCACGGTGAAGCCCTCGGGCACCGCAAGGTGTGCGTCACCGATCCTGGCGAGCAACGACTTGTCCACGGCCGTACTGAGTTTCGCGGGCAGCTGCTGGTCGGACTCCACCGACTCGCTGGGCTCGATATCGCGCTTCTCGAGGTCGCGGATCTCGTTGAAAACCCGCTCGAGCTGGCCCTGGTAGTCGCGTAGCGCGTCCTCGGCCTCCTTGATGGAGATGTCGCCGCGACCGATCAGCGCCTCGGTGTAGGTCTTGCGGACGCCGCGCTTGGTGTCGATCACGTCGTACATCTCCGGCTGCGTCATCGACGGGTCGTCGCCCTCGTTGTGCCCGCGACGGCGGTAGCACAGCATGTCGATGATGACGTCCTTCTTGAACTGCTGACGGAAGTCGACTGCAAGTCGGGCCACCCACGAACCCGCCTCGGGATCGTCACCGTTGACGTGGAAGATCGGTGCGCCAACCATTTTGGCGACGTCGGTGCAGTACTCCGAGGACCGCGAGTCCTGCGGTGAGGTGGTGAAGCCGATCTGGTTGTTGACGATGATGTGGATGGTGCCGCCGGTGCGGTAGCCACGCAGCAGCGCGAGGTTCAGCGTCTCGGCGACGATGCCCTGGCCCGCGAACGCCGCATCGCCGTGAAGCATCAGCGGGACCACGGTGAAGCCGTCTGCCCCGTCGCCCTTGTCCAACAGGTCCTGTTTGGCGCGGACGAGGCCTTCCATGACCGGGTCGACGGCCTCGAGATGGGACGGGTTGGCCACCAGCGACACGTCGATGTCGTTGTCGCCGAACATCTGCAGGTAGTTGCCGCTGGCACCGAGGTGATACTTCACGTCGCCGGAGCCGTGGGCTTGGCTCGGGTTGAGGTTGCCCTCGAACTCGTTGAAGATCTGCGAGTACGGCTTGCCGACGATGTTGGCGAGCACGTTGAGCCTGCCTCGGTGGGGCATGCCGATCACGACCTCGTCGAGGCCGTGTTCGGCGGCCTGGTCGAGCACCGCATCCATCATCGGGATGACGGTCTCGGCACCCTCCAGTGAGAAACGCTTCTGGCCAACGTATTTCGTCGCCAGGAACGTCTCGAACGCCTCGGCGGCGTTGAGCTTGCTCAGGATGTACTTCTGCTCGGCGACCGTCGGCTTGCCGTGTTTGACCTCGACGCGTTCCTGAATCCACTTCTGCTGCTCGGGTTCCAGGATGTGGGTGTACTCGACGCCGACGTGCCGGCAGTACGCGTCACGTAGCACGGACAGCACGTCGCGCAGCTTCTTGTACTCGGCGCCTGCGAACCCGTCGACCTTGAACACCCGGTCCAGGTCCCACAGGGTCAGCCCGTGCGTGAGCACGTCGAGGTCCGGATGGCTGCGGAAACGGCCCTTGTCCAGTCGCAGCGGATCGATGTCGGCCATCAGATGGCCACGATTGCGGTATGCCGCAATCAATTCGATGATGCGCGCGTTCTTGTCGAAGATCGAGTCGGGGTTGTCGGTGCGCCACCGCACCGGCTCGTACGGGATGCCCAGTTCGCGGAAGATCTCGTCGGAGAAGTCGTCGGACAGCAGGTACTTGTGGATGGTGCGTAGGAAGTCGCCGGACTCGGCGCCCTGAATGATGCGGTGGTCGTAGGTCGACGTCAGCGTGATCAGCTTGCCGAGACCTATCTCGGCGATGCGCTCCTCGCTGGCGCCCTGGAACTCGGCCGGGTACTCCATGGCGCCCGCGCCGATGATGGCGCCCTGCCCGCTCATGAGTCGCGGCACCGAGTGCACGGTGCCGAAGGTGCCTGGGTTGGTCCGCGAGATCGTCACGCCCGCGAAGTCCTCGGCGGTGAGCTTGCCGTCGCGCGCCCGCCGGACGATGTCCTCGTAGGCGGCGATGAACTGCCCGAAACGCATCGTCTCGCAACGCTTGATGGCCGCCACGACGAGCTGACGGCCATTCTTGGTCTGCAGATCGATGGCGAGGCCAAGATTCGTGTGCGCTGGTGTGACGACGTTCGGCTTGCCGTCGATCTCGGCGAAGTGCCGGTTCAGGTTGGGGAACTCCTTGACCGCCTGGACGATCGCGTAGCCCAGAAGGTGGGTGAAGCTGATCTTGCCGCCACGGGTGCGCTTGAGGTGGTTGTTGATGACGATGCGGTTGTCGATCATCAGCTTGGCGGGGATGGCCCGGACGCTGGTGGCGGTCGGGATCTCCAGTG
>NZ_JBOGDD010001159.1:0-7818 GCF_050701675.1 Mycobacterium sp.
GGTCCGGCCGACCCGCGGGTAATGGACCAGATCAGCGATGGCCTGCGGCTGCCGATCGGGTCCGCGAGCTCTGTGGTTCGTCGCTACGAGACCACGCTGACGGACGCACCCCTGCGCAGCACCTCGATCATGCGGGGGTCGGTGGTAGGTGGGTCCGGCGCCGTCAACGGCGGCTACTTCTGCCGCGGTCTGCCAGGAGACTTCGACGGGTGGGGGATCCCTGGCTGGTCGTGGAAGGACGTGCTCCCGCACTTTCGGGCCATCGAGACCGACCTCGACTTCGACGGTCCGCTGCACGGCTCCTCCGGTCCGATGCTGATCCGCCGGGTCACCGGATTCGAGACCGGTGCAGCGGCTTTCGTCGAGGCCGCCCGCGGGCAGGGCTACGCGTGGGTGGCGGACCTCAACGGTGAGGCAGCGGGCCGCACCGGTGTCGGCGCCGTGCCCCTCAACATCGACCGTGGCACCAGGGTCGGTCCAGGGGGTGCGTTTCTCGGGCCTGCGATGCACCGACCGAATCTCACGGTGTTGGACAAGACCCGGGTGGTTCGGATCAGGTTCACCCAGCACCGGGCGGTCGGCGTCGAGTACGCCGTGCCCGGCGGACTTGAGCAATTGACGGCGGACCACGTCGTCCTCTCAGCGGGCGCGATCGGGTCTGCGCATCTGCTCATGACATCGGGGATCGGGCCGCAGGCGCAATTGACCGCCGCCGGCGTGCCGGTGCTGGTTGACCTGCCGGTGGGGACGCGGAGCATCGATCATCCCGAGTGGGTGCTCCCGGTCGACTGGCCCTCCGCGCCGGGTCGGCCTCCGCTGGAGGTGCTGCTCACCACCGCGGATGGCCTGGAGATACGCTCCTACACAACGGGTTTCGCGGCGATGGCCGGAGCCGGACACGACCCCGCGGACCGTCCACATCTCGGTGTGACACTCATGCGGCCGCGCGCCCGCGGCCGGGTGCAGTTGACGTCCGCCGACGTCGCGGTGTCACCGTCGATCCAGCACCGCTATGACAGCGAGCCCGATGACGTCGCCGCCCTGCGAGCCGGTGCGGAACTCGCCCACGACCTGGCGGGATCCGGCTACGAGGCCAGAGAATCGTCCTGGTCGACGTCGCAACATCTGTGCGGCACCATTCCGATGGGCCGCGATGGCGACGCCCCGCTCGACGAGAAATGCCGGGTGCGCGGCGTCGACGGGCTCTGGGTGGTCGATGGTTCGATTCTGCCCGACATCACCAGCCGCGGGCCGCACGCCACCATCGTCATGATCGGCCACCGGGCGGCCGAGTTCATCCGTTGACGTGGCGCATCGCCACCAGGGCTTCCGCCAGCACGGTGGCCGCGACGACGCCGTCGACGACGGGAACGCCGAGACGCTCCGTGAGGGGCCCGGCGAACCGAGCCATTGCGGCGCAACCCAATACGATTGCACGGCTGCCGTCCTGAGCCAGGGCCGTCGCGCATAGGTCGCCGATGGGCTCGATCGTGGTCGGATCCGAGTCGATCCGCAGGACGGGTATGTCGCACGCATACACGCCGAGGCACTGGTTGGGGGTATGGGCCTTTGCAAGTTCCCAGCCCCGCGGCACCGTAGCCGACGTCGAGGTGACCACCGAGAAACTCCCCGCGACCAGAGCGGCGGCGTGCATGGCGGCCTGCGCGATGCCAAGCACCGGAACGTCGACGATGGCGCGGACCTCGTCGAGGCCCGGGTCGCCGAAACAGGCGATCACGTAGGCGTCGGGCGGCGCGGCGCTACCAGCCGCCTTGTGGACTTCCGTGAGAATTCCTGGCACACAGCGACGTTCGTCGTCTTCGCTCTCGATGCTGGATGGACCGTACGAGGGATTGACGGCAAGCACGGTGGTGGTTGGCCTGGCGGCCGCCCGTGCCGACTCGCCGATCGCCGTGGTCATCGACGCGGTGGTGTTGGGGTTGACGAAGAACAGGCGCACCCATCCAGCCTAAGGCCCCGTCGGGCACGTTGCGGGTCG
Source organism: Mycobacterium sp. (assembly GCF_050701675.1). GTDB lineage: Bacteria > Actinomycetota > Actinomycetes > Mycobacteriales > Mycobacteriaceae > Mycobacterium. Next base: position 2,000 of record NZ_JBOGDD010001159.1, read on the forward strand.
ACTGGGTCGCCATGGTGGGTCGGTAGGCTGGCAGTCTCATTTCCCATGGAGGTGTGGCAGACATGAGGGGCGGAAGTTCCGATCCACGGCCCGCTCGCTCGCGGGCACGGCTGCTCGATGCCGCGACGGAACTGCTGCGTTCGGGTGGGCCGAGCGCGGTGACCATCGATGCCGTCACCCGCAGCGCCGACGTCGCCAGGGCCACCCTGTACCGGCACTTCTCCAGCGCCGACGACTTGTTGGCCGCCAGCTTCACCAGTCTCATCCCGCCGCCACCGATGCCTCCCGATGAAGGTTCGCTGAGTGAGAGACTGACCGCGATCGTGGTGGCCTGGGCCGAGTCGATCGCCGAAGCGCCCACCATCCTGACGGCGATGTCGTGGCTGTCGCTTGGGCCGGACATCGACCGGTTGCCGGAGATGCGGCACAACGACACCAGCAGTCCCGAGATGCGTTCGCTGCGGGAACGCATCGCCCAGCAGTATTCGGCGCCGTTCGACGTGATCTTCGACAGCCCACTAGCTGCTGCCGAACTGAAACCAGTAGACCGGACAATGGCTTTGGCGCTGTTGATCGGTCCGTTGGCGTTCGGCAGCATGAGTACGCTCGCCGAATTCGACTACCAGCGGGTCGCGGTGGCCGCCGTCGACGGATTTCTCAAGTGCTTCGCCAGGGAGCCCGGCGCCGGGGTCAACGCAACGAGTACCGGATCGGGAGGTGCTTGAGTCCGCCGACGAATGTGGTCGCGGAAAGCTCTGGTAGACCGGCGAGTTCGACGGAATCCAGGCGCGGGAGCAACTCCGAGAAGAGGCTGTTCATCTCCATCCGCGCCAGCGCGGCGCCCAAGCAGAAGTGGACGCCGTAACCGAAGGAGACGTGCTTGTTCGGGTCGCGGCTGACGTCGAAGCGGAACGGGTCGGCGAACACCTCCTCGTCGCGGTTGCCCGACACGTAGGCCAGATACACCGAGTCGCCGTTGGCGATGTCGACCCCGCGCACGGTGGTGTCTGCGGTGGCGGTCCGCATGAATTCCTTGACCGGCGTGGACCACCGGATCATTTCCTCGACGGCGGTGGGCATCAGACCGGGGTCGTTGCGCAGTCGATCGAGCTCGCCGGGGTTGTCGATCAGCGCGCGCATTCCCCCGGAGATCGCGTCCTTGGTGGTGTCGTGGCCCGCGCTGGCGACGATGACGTAGTACGACGCGGTGTCGACGTCGGACAGCGGTTCACCGTCTACGAAGCCGTTGGCGATCGCCGACGCCAGGTCGCCGGTCGGCTGCTCACGCCGCGATGCGGTCAGCTTGGAGAAGTAGGTGAAGAAGTCGAGCAACACCGCGAATTGATCCTCGAGTGAGCCGCCGTCGCGCTTGTACTCGTCGTCGTCACCGCCGAACATCTCCTGGGTCAGGGCATGCATGCGGCCGAAGTCGGATTCCGGCAGGCCCAGCAGCGACATGATCACGTACAGCGGGAAGTCGATGGCGATGTCCGTCACGAAGTCGCATTCGCCTCCGAGGTCGGCCATCTTGTCGACGTAACGCCTGGCCAGTTCGTCGACGCGCACCTTGAGGTCGCGCATCGCCTTCGGCCGGAACCAGTCCGCACCGATCTGACGGACCTTGCGGTGGTGGGGATCGTCCATGTGGATCAGCGTGCGCAGGCCCAGGCCCGCCTCGAGCTGTTCCTTGGCCATGTCGTCGGCGGCCGCCGTGGCCAACAGTGGCCTCGGCTCGCTGATGAAGAGCTCGTTGTCCCGCTCGATGGCCATGATGTCGGCGTGCTTGGTGATGGCCCAGAACGGGCGATACGGCCGATTGTCAACCCACGCAACGGGATTGTTTGCACGCAGGTGGGTGAGCGCCGCGTGCAGTCGCCCGTCGTCGGCGTAGGCGGTGGGATCGGCGAGCACCTTGGCGGCGTCGTCCATGGTCGGTGAGCTCATTGAGACTCCTCATCTGCAGGCTGCACTTGACGGGTGTCGAGTTGACAGCTTAGGGCGGGCCGCCGACCGCGATGGCTGGATTGCCCGGATCCGGTGGCGGGATGCCTCGGTCCGTCTTCAGTAGGCTCGGTCGGGATGCGCGCTGAGTCGGTTGGCCTGAGGATGATGGCGATTTTGTTCACCGTGCTGGTTCTGGTCACCGGTTGTGCGCGCGGCGACGACGTGGCGCCGCCGACGTCCGAGCCGCCCGCCGACCCGGCGCTGGTCCAGACGCAGACGGGCACCGTCCGTGGCGTCGTCACGCCCGAGCATCGCCTCTTCGGCGGAATTCCCTACGCCGCACCGCCCGTCGGTCCACTGCGCTGGCAGCCCCCTGCGCCTGCGGCGCCATGGCCGGGGATACGTGACGCCACCCGAACCGGCCCCCGTTGCATGCAGGACGCCAGCGACCTGGAGATGGGCAGGCAGACATCCGAGGACTGTCTGACGCTGAACGTGTGGACCCCGCCGCCTTCGGCCGAGAAGCGCGCGGTGATGGTGTGGATCCACGGGGGCGCGTTCGTCAACGGCAGCAGCGGAATCTACGACTCACGGTGGATGGCTTCGCGCGGTGACATCGTCGTCGTCACCCTCAACTACCGACTCGGCGCGCTGGGCTTCCTGGCACATCCGTCGCTGGGGCCCGCGGGCGCGGTCGGCAACTACGGGTTGGCCGACCAGCAGGCCGCCATGCGCTGGGTGCACGACAACATTGCCAGCTTCGGCGGCGATCCGAACGCCGTCACCATCGCCGGTGAATCGGCGGGCGGCATGTCGGTGTGCGATCACCTCGTCGCCCCTGCCTCTACGGGACTCTTCCGGGCGGCGATCATCCAGAGCGGGCCGTGCCAGGCCCAGCTCGCACTGCCCGCCGCCGAGAAGATCAGCCTCGACTACGCGCGTGAAGCCGGCTGCGGAGATCCGCGCACCGCGGCGGCCTGCCTGCGGGCGCTGCCTGCGGAGCGATTGCGAAAACCGGTGTGGTACTACCGAATCGGGGAGGACGCCTTGAGCGGTCCCGTGACGGGAACGACGGTGCTGCCGGAAGATCCGGTGGCGGCGATGGCGCAGGGCCGGGCGGCCGACGTCCCGGTGATGATCGGCAGCAACCGTGATGAGTTCACGCTGTTCGTCGCCCTGCAGTACCTGCGACAGAAGGCGGTGTACGCCGAGGCTGATTATCCGCGGCTGCTGGCGGATACCTTCGGACGCGATGCCGGTGCGGTCGCCGCGCACTACCCCCTGTCGCACTACGACGGCAGTGTGCCGCTCGCGTACTCCGCCGCGGTCACCGACGGTGTGTTCGCGTGCGTCACCGCCAAGATGGCCGAAGGGCTGGCCAGGGCCGAGCCGGTGTACGTCTACGAGTTCAACGACCGTGGCGCCCCGGCGCCTGGCCCGTTGCGCACGTTGCCGTTCCCCGTCGGCGCCAGTCACTCCCTGGAGTTGCGCTACCTCTTCGACATCGGCGGGGCCCCGGCTCTCAATCCCGACCAGCAGGTGCTGTCCGACCAGATGATCGACGCGTGGAGCCAGTTCGTCCGGGACGGCCATCCCGGAGATGGCTGGCCCGCGTTCGACGGCGAGGAAAAGCGGTGGTCACTGCGCCCGGACGGCAGCAGGGTGGAGACCGATTTCGATCAACTGCACCAGTGCCCGTTCTGGGCCGGTCCGAAGGGGTGAATCAGGTGTCGACACCGGATCCGGCGGCCTTCGCCGACGAGTGGGTCATGGCGTGGAACGCCCACGACGTCGAGGCGGTACTCGCACACTTCCACGACGACGTGGTGTTCAGCTCGCCCGTGGCCGCCCGGCTGCTGCCGCACACCGGGGGTGTGGTTCGTGGCAAGCCCGCTCTGCGTGACTACTGGGTGACCGCGCTCGGCACGCTGCCGGATCTGCACTTCGAGCTGATCGGTGTGTACCGGGGCGAGTCGCTGGTGGTGATCAACTACCGCAACCAACGCGGCGGTCTGGTGAACGAGGTTCTGATATTCGACGGCGATCTGGTTCGTGAAGGCCACGGGACCTACCTGCCGTAGCTCAAGCCTGCCGTAGCTCAAGCAGGCGTCACCCAGGTGGTGATGTCGGCGTGTACGACCTCTTGCCCCGACCGGTCGGTGACGCTGACGGGGACGACGAGTTCCGTCCCCTCGATGACGAGCCGGAAGTCGGGCGGATCGAGTCGGGCGGTGGCGCGCAGCGACGTGGTGGCCTTCTGCAGATACGACACCGTCATCGCCTTCGGGATCCACCGGTGCGTCGAGGGAACCGTCGCCTCCATCAGCATGCCCATCGCCACCTCGGCGGCGTTGCACGACGCGATCGCGTGCACGGTCCGCAGATGGTTGTTGACGAAGAACCACTTCGGGACGTCGACCTCGGCAAGACCGGGCTCCATGCGCGTGACGTGGGGGAGCACCGAGGTGAAGTACGGCACCCGGACCATCGCGGCCAGGGAGAAGAGTCTGGTTCCGCCGGGATGCCCCGACAGTCGCTGCCACGCGCGGTAGGTAGAGCTCGCAGTAGTCATGGACCCCTATCTTACCGATGAGTAAGATCGAGCTGCGCCTCCGGAAGGTCAATCCGCGGAAAAGTGAGGGAATCGGTGTGCCTGGTTGCTCCTAGCTGACGAACGCCGCTCGTCCAAGGGCGGCGACCACGCAAGGAGACTGACATGAGGACCACGTCAACCACCCGCAACCTGACCCGCTTCCACTACGCAGCGACACTCCTCGGCGCCATGGCCGTCATCGCCTTCGCCCCGGCGACCGCTCACGCCACCGACAACGAGCCAGGCCCTGGCGGCGGCTGCAACTACACCGACGCGGATGGCTACGACATCCCGATCGATAACGGCCAGGACGTCTTCGTCGACGGGAAGATCGTCTCCTGCCGGGACGGACAGATTGTCGTCACCACCGCGCCGAAGCGCGGTGTCGGCAACCTGCGGCCGCAGCTCATCGACCCGAGCCCGTCGGTACTGACCGAGACGCCGCAGCGCGTGCCGCTGGTGACCGGAAACGTGTCGGCCTCGAAAACCCCGTGAAGACGACCGTCGGAGACGGTGTCGGAGTAGTCACTGCCGGATGCCCTAACCTGGAGCAACGAGCCGTCCGTTCCGCTTTGGTCAGGGATTTGGAACAGGCCCATTTCTAAGGCATACTGTTCGGGTTGCCTTGAGCCGGGACGGCGCTTGATAAAAAGCGTGCCTGGCCTCGGCATACGACCAGCGCCCTCACGGGCGCGTCCGGTCCCAACACTCGAGTGCGGCGGATTTTCGGCGCGGGAGAGCGTGCGCAAGGGCGACACACCCGAGCGCGGGGGTCGGTGGACCACAGACAGGTAAACAGCGGCGGCATAGCCAGCGCGCTACCGGGCGGACAACCGTCGGGTAGGGCGCACGAACACCAGGCCCAGTTATGGGCCCGTTAATAGTGAGGTAGGACAAGCGTGGCGGGACAGAAGATCCGCATCAGGCTCAAGGCCTACGACCACGAGGCGATCGATGCCTCGGCGCGCAAGATCGTTGAAACGGTCACCCGTACGGGCGCGAGTGTCGTTGGTCCGGTGCCGCTGCCGACGGAGAAGAACATCTACTGCGTCATCCGGTCCCCGCATAAGTACAAGGACTCGCGGGAGCATTTCGAGATGCGCACCCACAAACGCCTCATCGACATCCTCGACCCGACGCCGAAGACCGTTGACGCTCTCATGCGCATCGATCTGCCGGCGAGCGTCGACGTCAACATCCAGTAGGAGATTCCAGACATGGCACGCAAAGGCATTCTGGGCACCAAGCTGGGCATGACGCAGGTGTTCGACGAGAACAACAA
>NZ_JBOGDD010001160.1:0-3156 GCF_050701675.1 Mycobacterium sp.
CAGCTGGTGTGGGCCGATGACCGCGGCCGGTGCTCAGCCCTGCCGCCCCGCATCGACCAGGCGGAGCACCGCCGACCCCTCCTCGTCGGAGGCCTCGAGGTCCACCTCGACGTCGAAGCCCCAATCATGGTCACCGGCAGGGTCATCCAATACTTGTCGCACGTGCCAGAGGCCGGGCTGCCGGTCGATGATCAGCATGGCCGGGCCCCTCGCGTCGGCGCCCGTCTGCACCTCGTCGTGTTCGGCGAAGTATGCGGCGACGACCTCCGCCCAGCGCTCGGACGTCCACCCCGAGTCCGCGTCCAGCAGGCCGAGGTCGTATGAACGGCGGCGGGCGAACAGCTCGACCCGCCGGAACAGCGCATTGCGGACCATCGCGGTGAACGCCCGCTCGTTGCCGGTCAGCGGGCGCGGGCGCGCCGGGATCGCCACGGGTACGTTCGACGGCTCGTCCGGGTTGGTGAGCTGCTCCCACTCGTCGAGCAGGCTCGAATCAACCTGGCGGACAAGCTCGCCGAGCCACTCGACGATGTCGGTGACGTCCTCGGTGCGCGCGCCGGCGGGCACTCCGGAGCGCAGCGCCTTGAAGGCGTCGGACAGGTAGCGCAGCACGGCGCCCTCGGAGCGGACCAGCCCGTAGGTGTTGACGAACTCCCGGAACCCGAACGCCCGCTCCCACATCTCGCGCACGATCGACTTCGGTGAGAGCCGGCCGTCGGCCGCCCACGGGTTGCTCTGCAGATAGGTCTCGAAGGCGTAGCCGAGCAGCTCCTCGAGCGGCTTGGGATACGTGACGTCGTCTAGCAGCTCCATCCGCTGGTCGTACTCGATGCCCTCGGCCTTCATCTGGGCGACGGCCTCACCCTTGGCCTTGTTCAGCTGTGCCGCCAGGATCTGGCGGGGATCCTCCAACGTCGCCTCGATGACCGAAACGACGTCCAGCGCATGGGTTTCAGATGCCGGGTCGAGCACGTCGATGGCGGCGAGCGCGAACGTCGACAGCGGCTGGTTGAGCGCGAAGTCGGGCGGCAGGTCGACGGTCAGCCGGTAGCGGCGTCCGTCGACCTCGGGTTCGTCGAGGTGTTCCAGCACGCCGGCCTGCAGCAGCGAGCGGGCGATGCCGACGGCCTCGCGGATGTGCTGCAGCTGGCGCTTGCGCGGCTCGTGGTTGTCGGTGAGCAAGCGGCGCATCGCGACGAAGGGGTCACCGGGACGGTCGACCACGTCGAGGATCATCGAGGTCGACACCCGCATGTTGCTGGTGAGCGGTTCGGGGGTGGCCTCGACCAGCCGGGTCATGGTCGACTCGCTCCACGGGACCATCCCCTCGGGTACCTTGCGGCGCACCAACTTCCGGCGCTTCTTCGGATCGTCGGCGACCTTGGCGAATTGTTTGAGGTTCTCCACCTCGTGCTCGGGCGCCTGCACGACGACGGTGCCTGCGGTGTCGTAGCCGGCCCGCCCGGCCCGCCCGGCGATCTGGTGGAACTCGCGGGCTTGCAGCAGCCGGGTGCGCACGCCGTCGTACTTCGACAGCGCCGAGAAGACGACGGTCCGGATCGGTACGTTGATGCCGACGCCGAGGGTGTCGGTGCCGCAGATGACCTTGAGCAGGCCGGCTTGGGCCAGCTGTTCCACCAGCCGCCGGTACTTGGGCAGCATGCCGGCGTGATGAACGCCGATGCCGTGCCGAACCAGTCGCGACAGCGTAGAACCGAAGGACGAGGAGAACCGGAACCCGCCGATCATGTCGGCGATCGCGGCCTTCTCCTCCTTGGTGCTGAAGTTGACGCTCATCAGCGCCTGCGCCCGCTCCAGCGCCGAGGCCTGCGTGAAGTGGACGACGTAGATCGGCGCCTGCTTCGTGTCGAGCAGCTCCTGAATCGTCTCGTGCATCGGCGTGGTCGCGTAGTAGTAGTGCAGCGGAACCGGGCGTTCGGCGTTGGCGACCAGCACCGTCGGGCGGCCGGTGCGTCGGGTGATGTCCTCGCGAAGGAACGTGACGTCGCCGAGCGTGGCCGACATCAGGAGGAACTGAGCCCTTGGCAGTTCCAGGAGCGGCACCTGCCAGGCCCAGCCGCGGTCGGGGTCGCCGTAGAAGTGGAACTCGTCCATCACCACCAGGCCGATGTCGGCGCTCGCGCCCTCCCGCAGCGCGATGTTGGCCAGCACCTCCGCGGTGCACGCGATGATCGGCGCCCCCGCGTTGACCGAGGCGTCGCCGGTCAACATGCCGACGTTGGCCGCACCGAAGACGTCACAGAGGGCGAAGAACTTTTCGCTGACCAGTGCCTTGATAGGCGCGGTGTAGTAGCTGCGGCGCCCCGCTGCCAGCGCCGCGTACAGCGCACCGGTGGCCACCAACGACTTACCCGAACCGGTCGGCGTCGCCAGGATGACGTTCGACCCGCTGACGAGCTCGATCAGCGCCTCCTCCTGCGCCGGGTACAGCACGGTGCCGCTCGCCTCGGCCCATGCGGCGAAGGAGGTGAACAGCTCGTCGGCGTCGGCGCCCTTGGCTCGCAGGGCGGACAGGTCGCTCGGGTCGTCGAGTAGGGCGGGAGTGGCGGCAACTGGCAGGGACATCGTGAGGTACAGCGTGCCTGACGGGTATTACGTGCGCGGCGCGGGTGAGCGAACCCGCCGGTCGGCCACCCAGACCACCAGCCAGATGGCGGAGACGATCGTCACGACGAGGAAGCTCGGTGGCAGGTTGAACATCGCCGACGCGCCGAGGCCGAGCCATACCGACGCGACACTGAGAAACGTGGAGATCGCCATCGCCAGAACGGGCCGTGGCGTGAGCGTGATCGCGGTCGCCGCGGGCGTGACGACCAACGCGAACAGCAGCAGCGTGCCAACCGCCTGGACGGCCATCGTCACGGCGAGCGCGAGCAACACCATGAAGAAGACCGACATCGCGCGGACCGGCAATCCCTTGGCCTCGGCGACCGGGGCGTTGATCGAGGCGTAGAGCAGCGGCCGGTACATCACCGCGACGCAGACCGCCAGAACCACGAGCAGGACTGCGAAGGTGACGAGCTGTTCCTTCGAGATCGCCAGCAGGTTGCCGAACAGAACGTTGGTCATCGTGCTCGAGTTCTTGGTAGCCAGCGAGTTGAAGAACAGGCCGAGACCGGTCGCGAAGGCCAGGAT
>NZ_JBOGDD010001161.1:0-5200 GCF_050701675.1 Mycobacterium sp.
ACTGTGGGGACCCCGCCAGACTCGCGTGCGTACCTTTATTGGCGACCCGAGTGGAAGAGCCCCATGACGCAACCGAACGACCCGCGCAAGGTCAAGGTCATCCTCGAGTTGATCGACCACAGCACCAGGATCGCCAATGACTACGAGCGCGGCGATCTGGTGGATCGACTCGCAACGGCCAAGGAGCGGATCAGCGACCCGCAGATCCGCGTGGTCATCGCGGGCCAGCTCAAACAGGGCAAGAGCCAGCTGCTCAACTCGCTGCTCAACGTTCCGGTCGCCCGCGTCGGAGACGACGAGACCACCACGATGGCGACCGTCGTCTCCTACGGCGAGCAGGCCTCGGCGCGTCTCGTCGTCGCCCGTGGCGATGGCGCCGAGCCGGAGGTCGTCGAGATCCCCGTCGCCGACGTCCGCAACGACCTGCGCCGCGCCCCCCAGGCGGGCGGCCGCGAGGTGCTGCGGGTCGAGGTGACCGCGCCGAGCCCGCTGCTGAAGAACGGGTTGGCGTTCGTCGACACCCCGGGCGTGGGTGGCCACGGCCAGCCCCACCTCTCGGCGACGCTCGGTCTGCTGCCCGACGCCGACGCCATGCTGATGGTCAGCGACGCCAGCCAGGAGTTCACCGAGCCCGATCTGACCTTCATCCGGCAGGCCGTCGAAATATGCCCGCTGGCAACGATTCTCGTCACCAAGATGGACCTCTACCCGCATTGGCGCGAGATCGTTGCGGCCAACGTTGCGCACCTTCAGCGCGCAGGCATCGACGTGCCCGTCGTTCCGGTCTCCTCGACGCTGCGCAGCCATGCCATCCAGACCAACGACAAGGAACTCAACGAGGAGTCGAACTTTCCCGCGATCGTCAAGTTCCTCAGCGACCGGGTGCTCGTCCGTGAGAACGACCGGGTTCGCGACCAGGTGCTCGCCGAAATCCGCTCCGCCGCCGAGCATTTGACGATGACCGTCGAGACCGAGCTCTCGGCGATCAACGATCCCGACGACAGGGACGCGATGAACGCCGACCTCGAGCGTCGCAGGGAGGAGGCGCAGGACGCGCTGCAGCACACCGCGCTGTGGCAGCAGGTGCTCAACGACGGCATCAACGACCTCACCGCGGACGTGGATCACGACATGCGCGCGCGGTTCCGGGCGATCACCCAGCACACCGAACACGCCATCGACGGGACCGACCCCACCCACCACTGGGCCGAGATCGGCGCCGAGTTGGAGAACACCGTCGCCACCGCCGTCGGCGACAACTTCGTGTGGGCCTATCAGCGGGCCGAGGCGCTCGCGCAGGAAGTGGGCCGCACCTTCATGGAGGCCGGCCTCGACGCCGTGAAGATGCCGCAGATCAACGCGCGTGACATGGGTGCGGGCTTCGGCGAGATGAAGTCGCTCGCCAGGTTGGAGGCCAAGCCGATCGGCAAGGGCCACAAGGTCGTCACCGGCATGCGCGGTTCGTACGGCGGTGTGGTGATGTTCGGCATGCTGACGTCGTTCGCCGGCCTCGGCATGTTCAATCCCCTCTCGCTCGGGGCGGGACTGTTGCTCGGCCGCAAGGCGTACAAGGAGGACATGGAGAACCGCATGGCCCGCGTGCGCAACGAAGCCAAGACCAACGTGCGCCGCTTCGTCGACGACGTGTCGTTCATCGTCGGCAAGGAATCCCGCGACCGGCTCAAGAGCGTGCAGCGTCAGCTCCGTGACCACTATCGCGAGATCGCGAACCAGACCACGCGATCACTCAACGAATCGCTGCAGGCGTCCCTGGCCGCGGCGAAGATGGAGATCGACGAGCGCGACACCAGGGTCAGGGAGCTCGAGCGCCGGCTCAACATCCTGCGCCAGGTCACCGAACACGCCGTGAACCTGTCGCCAGCGCCGGAACCCGTCGCCAAGTGACTTCGCAGCCGTAGTAACTAAGCTGTGCCCCCGACATGAGTACGAGCGATCGAGTGCGCGCGATTCTCGGCGGCACCATCCAGGCGTACCGCGGAGACCCGGCCTTCTCCCAGCGCCCCGACGTCCACAACGAACTGGACTGGATCGGCAGGCGCCTCAATCAGCCGATCCGCGTCGCGCTCGCAGGCACGTTGAAGGCAGGAAAGTCGACGCTGGTCAACGCGCTGGTCGGGGAGGACATTGCGCCGACCGACGCCACGGAGGCCACCCGCATCGTGACGTGGTTCCGCAACGGCGCCACGCCGAAGGTGACGGCGAACCACCGCGGTGGCAGGCGGTCGAACGTGCCGATAGCCCGTGGCGCGTCGGAGCAGAGGGGGTTGACGTTCGACTTCGCCAGCCTCGACCCCGAGGACGTCGTCGACCTCGACGTCGAGTGGCCCGCCGCGGAGCTCGTCGACACCACCATCATCGACACGCCCGGCACCTCATCGCTGTCCCGTGACGTCTCCGAGCGCACCCTGCGGCTGCTGGTCCCCGACGACGGCGTGCCACGCGTGGACGCCGTCGTCTTCCTGCTGCGGACGCTCAACGCGGCCGACATCGCGCTGCTCAAGCAGATCGGCACGCTCGTCGGCGGCTCGGCGGGCGCGCTTGGCGTCATCGGCGTCGCGTCACGGGCCGACGAGATCGGTGCGGGCCGGATCGACGCGATGCTGTCCGCGAAGGACGTCGCGACCAGGTTCACCGCGGAGATGGACAAGACGGGAATCTGCCAGGCCGTGGTCCCCGTGTCCGGGTTGCTCGCGCTGACCGCACGGACCCTGCGGCAGAGCGAGTTCGTCGCGCTGGAGAAGCTCGCTGGGGTGGACGCGGCCGAACTGGCCAAGGCGATGCTGTCGGTGGACCGGTTCGTGCGCGAGGACAGTCCGCTGCCCGTTGATGCCGCCATCCGTGCGGCGCTTCTGGAGCGGTTCGGCATGTTCGGTATCCGCATCTCGATCGCGGTGCTCCGGGCAGGTATCACCGATTCGGTCGCACTGGCCGACGAGCTGCTCGAGCGCAGCGGGCTGATCGCGCTGCGCGACGTCATCGATCAACAGTTCGCGCAGCGGTCGGATCTGCTCAAGGCCCACACCGCGTTGTTGTCACTGCGCAGGTTCGTCGAGGCCAACCCGATCTTCGCCACCCCGTACATCCTCGCCGACATCGATCCGCTGCTCGCGGACACCCACGCGTTCGAGGAATTGCGGCTGCTGAGCCAATTGCGTTCGCGGGCAACGACGTTGAACGAAGACGAAATGGCGTCGCTGCGACGGATCATCGGCGGCTCCGGCACGGATGCGGCCAGTCGGCTCGGTCTGCAGCCGGAGGCGCCCTACGACGGCCCGCGTGCGGCGTTCTCTGCCGCGCAGCGATGGCGCCGCCGAGCCGACCACCCGCTGAACGACCCGTTCACCACCAGGGCGTGCCGGGCGGCGGTGCGCAGCGCGGAGGCGATGGTCGCCGACTTCGCCGCGCAGGGCCGTACCTAGCTCGCCGAGTGCGCGCTTGCTTACGGCTTTTCTCGCGATTCGCGTACACCAAGCGGGCAGTCAGCGTGGCTTCACGGACGCGGGAATCCCGTCCGCGTCTCGTTGAACCTCGGACGGGTGCGACCGTCGTCATAGGTGGACGGGGTCCTGGTCCTGGGCAGGTTGGACGGATTGAACGACGTCGTGGTGTCCGTGCTGGACGTCGTCGTCGGCGTCGTCGTCGCCGAGGTGTCACCCGGTTCGATGTCGGTGGTGACCGGGGGACTGGTGCTGGTGATCGTCTCCGTGGTGCTCGTCGACGACGAGGCCGACGTGCCTCTGCCCGAGGTGCTGGGATCCAGGTAGTACTGCGGTGCCGGCGCAGGGTCGTTGACTTGGCGCGCCACGCACGACACACCCCAGAAGAGGATGGCGAGCACGATGAGGGCGGCGACGCTGGCACCCGCGAGAGTCGAGGGCCGTTCGTGCCATGCGGGTTCGACGTCGTCGTTGGAGTCGTCCTCGCCTGTCACGGCCTCCGATAGTAGCCGCGGCTGCCGAGTGGCGGCCGGGTCAGCCCAGCTGGGGGATGACCTCGCTTGCGAAGAACTCCACGTGGTCCAGATCGGACTGGTCCAGGACCTGGAGATAGACCCGTTGCACACCGGCCTCGGCGAACGCGTCCAGCTTGTCGGCGATCTCCGCGGGCGTGCCGACGAGAGGAGAATTGCCGCGCAGCTCGTCGACCTCGCGACCGATGGCGGCGGCCCGGTTGGCGATTTCGGCATCGTCCCGCCCGGCGCAGACCACGAATGCGGCCGAGTAGATCAGCGAGTCGGGGGAACGGCCCGCGTCGGCGACTGCCGCCGCGACCCGGCCGTACTGGGTCTTGAGCGTGTCGAGGTCGGCGAACGGGATGTTGAACTCGGCCGCGAACTTCGCCGTCAGCGCAGGCGTTCGCTTGGGCCCGCCACCACCGATGATGATCGGCGGGTGCGGCGACTGCGTGGGTTTGGGCAGTGCCGGCGAGTCCTTGATCGAGTACTGCGCGCCGGTGTAGTCGAACGTCTCGCCCGCCGGCGTCGTCCACAGCCCGGTGAGGATGTCCAACTGTTCGGTCAGCCGGTCGAAACGCTCGCCGAGCGGCGGGAACGGGATCGCGTACGCGTCGTGCTCGGCCTCGAACCAGCCGGCACCGATGCCCAGATCCACACGGCCACCGCTCATTTCGTCGACCTGGGCCACCGAGATGGCCAGCACTCCTGGATGGCGGAATGTGGCGGAGGTGACCATCGTGCCCAGCCTGATCGTCGACGTCTCGCGGGCGATGCCCGCCAGTGTCACCCAGGAGTCGGTCGGTCCCGGCAGTCCGTCGCCCGCCATCGCCAGGTAGTGGTCGGATCGGAAGAAGGCGGAGTAGCCGGCCGCCTCCGCGGTCTGAGCGACGGCGAGCTGGTCACCGTAGGTGGCACCCTGTTGCGGTTCGACGAATACGCGGAAGTCCATGTCCCCCATCCTAATCCCCCAAGTCGGTCCGCTCCCGACCGCCCGCCTAAAGGCCGCGGTCAGCGCCGCGAACTGCCACGACGGCGGCGTCGTCGCCGGAGAAGCTGAGCTTGGCCTCGTCGCGTCCGGAGATGAACATCAGCAGCTCTCCAGGGTCGCCGGTGACTACCACGTTGGCTCCCTTGCCGAGGGTGGCCAGCGTCGTGCCGTCGGGTGTGCGCAGCGACACGCGCGCCGGGGTCTTTGACATCGTCATCCGTGCCATGAGGCCGACC